>CALLNG010000287.1 GCA_938005345.1 uncultured Clostridia bacterium | reverse complement strand
CGGTCTTCCAGCTCTTGTGCTGTTATAAACGTTATTTCCTCTGGCATATGGTTCTTCAGTGATGGATAGCGGTCACACAAATACTGTTGTGTTTTCCGCATCACGCTATAAATTGTGCGCACGGTTTCCTTAAGTGTCTCCAAATTCCGCTGAGATTTTTCTATTACCTTTTCCCAGTCCCACTGGTCGACATAAATTGAATGCAAATTATCAATGTCCTCATCCCTTCTTATCGCATTCATATCGGTATACAGACCTCGTCCCGGCTCAAATCCATACCGTTTCAGAGCCATTCTTTTCCATTTTGCCAGCGAATGTACAATTTCCGCCTGACTTCCAATTGCAGGAATATCAAACGAAACCGGGCGTTCGCTTCCATTCAAATTATCATTTAGGCCACTTTCCGGCCGCACAAACAGCGGCGCGGATACCCGCTGCAACCGTAATGCACCGGACAGTTGCGCCTCAAAGTAGTCCTTTATTAATTTTATCGCAGCTTCTGTATCCCGCAAACTAAGCGAAGAACGATACCCTTCAGGCAAAATTAGCTGTGTCGACACTGTCAATACCTCCTGTAGGCTAAAATGTATGGAGCAGACTCTCATTACAATCCCACCATGCATCAAATGAGGATTCATACAACAATTTTGGGGGGAATTGTGTCTTTTCTCAACATACTCTGCTTTTTATTATATCACAGTCAACTTGATTTATCAAATGTTTTTTCCTGCTTTTTCATAATTTCCCATATTCAACGGTGGCGGGGTATATTATGGGAAAATTTTTTGAAACTTATCCCTTCTTTTTTTTACTTCCCGTTTACATATTCCAAGCGCCTCACCCATTAAAAATGCCTCCGCATTATCTGCAGAGGCATTTTATATCGCCGCTAATATGTTTCTGCTATTTTGCGCCACAAGTAACAAATGAAAATTTTTACCTATTACCACGCAATCTGCACACATTATTTCAATATACTTGTAATGCTTTGACCTGCATATTCTCCACCAGGAAGTGCCACATCAATCTCCTGGCCATTTACTACAACATGCACCGTCTCTTGTTTATTATATGGATTTGCAGCCGTTACTTTAGCATCTTGCGCATTATACATCAGAATACAGGGTTGGCCAACTGATATATTGAGCTGGTCATCTACGCACAGTGTTCCTGCCTCGCGGAATACTGCCTGTACAATTTTTTTCTCCTTGTGGCACACTGCCTGGATTGCAGTATCATTTTGCAAAATTTCAAATGGAAATTCCTCTGCTATTTGCTGTGTTTCCGCTGCATCGGCATCCATGGCCACAAGATAAGAGTATGTAGCATCCTGTGGTCTTATGCCGTGGTTGACCGCCACTGTGAACACCTGATTTTTTACGACCTCCTCTTTTCCAGATATCACGGAAATGTCGTGCCAGCTTCCACTCTGTTCTTTCGCACTAACCATCACATTTCCACCTTCTGGAAAGATATATCCAATATTATCCTGTTCTATCCAGGTCAACCCTTCCGCAGTTTCATTCTTAACGGAAGCGCCTTCATTCATGCTATAGTCTTCCTTTTGTAACGTTTGATTAACGGTTGTGACGATGTCGTTACTATTATCTGACGTAATACCGCTGCCTAAGGCAAACATAGTATTGTCTACCATAAACCAGCTTTTATAGGCTTTCACACCATCCCGATCGTAGTCCAGTGTCGTTGCGCCGTTCACACCGTCGCTTACTCCGCCGGCAAATGGCGTTTTGCCAAACCAATGGAATATGGCATCTTCATCATCTGACATAGGTAGAGTATTTTGTGCAGTTGTAGTACCTGGAATCTTATTCCAATCCCAAGTCGGAAAAATATTTAAAAACTCCTCACCTGTACGCATCAAGACTGTTGCACCATCTCCCAAATAATATCCTAGCGCATTTTCACCATTGATACGGTCCATTGGCCTAGTACGGTCGGATGTCGCACGAATACCAATATGATATCCCTTTCCTTTATGCACCGTATAATCTGACTTCCAGAAATGTTTATGCCCTGTGATACCTTTATCTTCACCTACAAAACGGGTATCATACAGTGTCTGAACCTCTTCCCGACGTGGTGTATGATCCAAGGACAGCAACACTTCACAAGCTTCTTTCAAACCAGGCTGCAGCGCCCGCGTTCCGTTTTGCCGTGCAATAGAACGTCCGTTTACTGTATAATCCACATAGGGCCCTACCACCGCCCATTGCAATCCATCTATGATCAGGTTGGTATATTGTTCGACCGCTGTATTGCTTACCATATATTCCGTTCCATTTAAGTATCGTAACAGTTTATTAACCCCTTTTACAAAAACTTCTCCATAGCTGCCAAAACAAGGAAGCCGATTGTGCTGCCAAAAGCTATAATCTGCTTTTATACCCTCATTTTCTTGCCATAGTTCATGCTCTTCCTGTTCCGGAAAGACGCGCAGTTCATTATTTAACACATCCACCAATGTTGCAACAAACTCCTTATCCTGGGTTGCAACTGCAATTTTTAAAGAATTCACGATTAAATCAGTTAAATTTCCTCCCTGAGAACCGACCCGGCGTTCTACATAAGGATTTTCTGGGTCATCTACAACAAGATAACCCCGCTTCACTATTTCATCCAGTTTTTGTCTCGTCTCCACTGTTAATCCTTCTATTGGAAACAGGAGAATATCCGCTAGCTTGGTAGGTATGCCATGCGTTGTAAACCATGTGTTATTTGGGTTGGTGAAATCATTGACTGCCCAGTAGGTTAGCGCCAATGCTATTTTTTCTTTGAGCTGTTCATCATTATAAAAGGAATTATCCGGAGAATACGCTGCTTTGACCATAGTGAGAATATTGTCCATATGGTTTGATGGTTCCCATACGCTGGCATTGGTATCCTGATAATCGATAGATGTAAAACTGCCATCTTCCTGAATGTCTTGTAACGCAGCTGTAGGATCTGCTGCTGTAGAGTAAACATCTTGAATAATTCGTTCTCCGATGATGGAAAATGCGTCTTTTGGCACTACTTTTCCGTCACGCAACTGTTGAATGAGCATTTGCGCATCCGCTGCAGGTAACACCCCTTGCGTACCAGATGGGAATATACTGACAAGTTCATTGTTCCAAAGCACCGTACACGAAAGCGCTTCACAAACAGCACGTACCGGTACAAACAGACGGTTTTGCCATTCTTCCGCCGCACGCGGCATACTATATTCCGCTCCGTCCAGCATAAACTCTGTGCTGCCGTTTTGGAACATTATCCTATGCTCCCCTGTCAAGACGGCAGTTTGTGTATCCACATCATATGTCACTTGATAATCTAGTGATTCTGTCAGAAACCGAATTGGAGCCATTGTAATATCGCTTGCCAAGAACGGCATTACATCAGCATTTTTTTCGTCTATTTGCGTAATCACACCATCCAAAACAGCACGCGGACAATTTAATAAAAAATGAACTGGTATGTCTGCCGCTGTTACAGGAATGATTCCAGCGCATAGTGCTGCTATCACTCCCACCGTGATCCAACGTTTTCCTTTCATGTTCACTCCTCCATTCTGATTTTTTGTCTATTCACCATAAAGTACCTATATCAAGAAACACACGGACATACAATCTGCATATGTCTTTCAAGCATTCTACTTGATGGAAATGACCTTCTTTCAGCATCAGCCGTTTTAATCCGGGATGCTATGGTCATGGATTAAATCTTCTCCATCCACGATCTTTTGTGCTGTCCATTTCGCATTTTCTCCACTCCAAAATGCATCCTGTGGCGGCAGTCCCAGTGGCAGAAATACCGTACAGCATAAATAAAGGCTTCCCGTACAGATATACTGCTCACCCAATCCCGGCTGGTATCCATATACCCCCGGACGCAGCCAGCCGTTTTGATCAAATATGCCGGGAGCATCCATAATGCGTTTGATGACTGCCGTCAACGCGCACCGTACTTGAGCTGGGTTTATGTCTTCTTTCAACATATGTTCCAATGCCGCCTGTGCCAACATTTGAAACGCGCCAAACCGGTATGTAATGGATCGCCCAATGATAGGATACGTCCCCTCAGGTGAAATCATCCTTTCCTGCAAAGTGGCGTACCGCTGTGCACGCGTTATGATTGGTTTTTTGAATTTACTGAAATCCTGATACGCGCCCGCAAATATTTGTTCTGCTGACCGATTCTCAAAAAAGCGGACAATATCCACCAGCATAGGCTGGATCACAAAGCTGTTGTAATAGTCCATATGCAGCGGTGCTCCGTCACCATACATCCCATCGCCTTTATACCACTGCATAAACTGTCGCAGCGCATATTGAATCCGCAGCATATCAAAATCTGCTTCTCCCAGAAGACATAAAGCAGTTTCCACCATTGCGCTAAACAGCAGCCAGTTGCTTTCTCCCGGAATAATGGCACGGCTTTCTTTCAAAGCCGAAACCAGGTTTTGTTTTACCCTTTCCTCCAAAGGCTCAACCAGCACATGCGGCGCACGTACCAGACCATGTGCCAAAAACGCTGCGTCGACCAGCGGCTGTGCTTGTTCCTGCACACCGAAATTCATCCGGTCCGGCGACTCTGGATCTGTTGCCGCATCAAGACATTCCAGCACCTTACCCCTCATTTCCTGTTGTAACGCTGCTTCTTTCCCTTCTAGACCTTCTGCTTCCAGCCACGGCGCGATCCCGCAAAGGGTTCTGCCAAACGCTTCTAAATGTGCATACGGCCTCCGGTCAAAATCCCGCTGCTCCACCGGCATTTGTTGGCGCAGCCTCCGTTTGGACAATGCTTCCAGCACAGGGGTCATGATTCGCAGCATCGTCTCCAACCAATATTGTCTTGTCTGTTCCTGTTCCATTGTCATTCCTCCTGCTATTACCAATATGGATTCCATGTTTTACTTAACCGCGTAAGTCCTTCTAGATAGAAATAATCCCCCCAAATGCAACATTCATCATCTCCTGTACCGATTCCTTCCTTGCCAGGCCTTGTCTTTTTGACATATACCCCATGCATAAGCAATCCGTTCGATTCCTCCGGCGTTTGATACTCTCTTGCCAAGTGCATCAATATGTCTCCCGCTGCTTTTTGGTATATCTCTTTGTGTTCATCCTCCGCTGACAAATGCTCTGACAGTTCCAACAGCCCACACGCGATAATCGGTGCCGCTGAGGAATCCCGCTCATCCTTCTCCCCCGTAAAAATCAAATCCCAGCAGCATACATGGTCGCTCGGCAGCCGGTTCAGACAATAATTCGCCACCCGTTTCCCCATTTCCAAAAACTCCGGTTCTCTCGTGTACCGGTATGCCACTCCCAATCCATAGATGACCCAAGATTGACCCCGCGCCCAGCACGATTCATCGTTATATCCTTGTCCCTGGCTTCCGCGTCCCGGTTCTCCTGTCACCTCATCTATTTGAAACCTCTGAAACGTTGACGCATCATCCCTCACCATATAGTGGCATACTTGCGTGATATGCCTCAGCGCTTTGCCGTAATAGCTATGGTCTCCTGTCACCTGCGCCGCCCAAAACAGCAGTGGCAAATTCATACAGCAGTCTATGATGAAGGCTCCTTGCCGGTCCGTGTCCCGTACCTGGATGATACCCGCGCCTTCACTGAACCGCATGGACAACTGCTGCGCCGCATGCACTCCCAACTCCTTTGCTTTTTTTGAGCCTGTGATTTTATATTGTGCCACTACCGATGGCGTATACAGAAAGCCAATGTCATGGTGTGACAACGTCTGAAACTTTTCCAGCCTCTCTAGATAATCGTCAAACTGTGCTTCTGCTACAGCTCGAAACACCTCGTTGCCCGTCAGCTCATAGCTTAGCCACAGCATTCCTGTCCAAAATCCTTCCACCCAGTCGTTGCCGTTTCTCTGTTTCCCATACCGGAGTTTTTCGCTCGCTGCTGTGGGATACTGGTGCACATACTCCGCTAAATGTTCCCATACTTTCTCTGTCGCCCATTTTACTGCCTCCTGCACAAACGCCGGCTCATATCCGTACTGCTCCGGATTCTTCAATACCTCCAGGTTCACTCTTTGGCTGTCTCGCACGTCCAGTCTCATCCTTTCTATTTTTCTTGTTTTATTTCTATAAATTGGCCCCTCCATCCGGAGGACAGAAGGGCCTGCTATGTTATTTCAGCAAATCATATATAATTTTAGCGCATTCAGCACGTGTGGCAGCTTCTTCCGGACGGAACGCGCCGCCGCTGTTTATCGCACCCACACTGCTTAGTTTCTTTACACTTTCCAGCGCATAGGGCGCAATTTGTGCTTCATCTGTAAATACTCTGTCAGTTTCGATACCGGTTTCTTCCACATAAAGGGTCCGGTCACACAAGACTGCTAGATCCTGCCGGCTCACACTTTGCTCCAAGCCAAATATTGTCGGCGAAATCCCCTGTACAATGCCCGCCTCATAAGCGGCGGCGATATACGGCCGCGCCCAGTGCTCCGCAGGCACATCCGTAAACGGCAGTTCTGCCAGTTCTACCGGCTGCAGCCCTTTTGCCATAACGAGCATCTTCACCGTTTCTTCCCGGCTCACCTGCTGCTCCGGCGCAAAAATGTGTGCCGATATCCCATGGATGATTCCTTTTTCATAGAGATAATCTACTGCCTCAGCTGCCCAGGGTGCCTGACTTGTAACATCTTCAAAATATTGGCTTTCTCCTTGCGGTGTTGGCGTAATATCCGCTGTTGGACTGGGTGCTGTTGTCACCGTAGGTTGCGCACTTGCAGAAGAGGTAGGCGTATTTGCAATTGAGACTCCGCCGCCACCGCCGCCGTGTACTGGCGGATTGACCGTGGGCTGCGGGGTTGGTGTTACTATTTCTCCACCGTTTTCTATCGGTTCATCGCCAAAATACAAGTATGCCCCTGCCTGTTTGAACGGTACTGTTTTTCCGTTTAGAGTAACCGTATCAATCTCCCGGTCTATGCGTACCGTTATATTTTCAATATTAAAATCCTCCTGGGATGTGGAGACAGCCATTGTAGTCGTGGAAAACTCAATACCCAAATCCTGTACCTTCTGCAGGGATTTTAGCAATACAGAATATCCGCCATCCATGCGCTGACGGATTTGTGTGCCACCCTGCATGAGAATTCGTGTATTGTTTCCTTGTCCATTTTTCTCTACATAATTAAACAGTGCATCTGTCCTATAATCACCATAGTTGCGTAATTTTTGCTGTCCGAAATCATGTACCATATAATACTGTGCCTTAGACTGTACACTTTGATCTGGATTGTCAATACGGATTTCCATAGCGGAAGCGCCCTTGTCCTGCACATCAGAAACTGTGAGCGGTGTTGTTTCCACTGCCGCGTCTTCTCCTGCACCAACTGGATAGAGCACAGTGTTATAGACCGCTGGTCCCGCCGTCTCTTGTTCATACACGGCATATTTCACATTTTGCACCAGATGGCTGTTACCCTCGGAATACAGTCCGTCTGTTTTTACGGTCAC
>CALLNG010000286.1 GCA_938005345.1 uncultured Clostridia bacterium | reverse complement strand
CAGACGCAACTGGTGTCAGCTTTTCCATTGGCGGAGATCCGCGCGCAAACTACAACGGGTGCCAAATTCCGCTTCATGGCAAGGTTGCGCGGCTGGGCCTATATAGCAGCGCGTTGAGTGCAAAACAGGTACGGGAAGTGTACCGGGAGTTCCAAAGCGGAGAGCAACTCACTGCAGTGAAAACTGCAATGGAAGGGGCCGATACCGTAGCAGCAAATTTGGGAACTACCCATCCGTACACGTTACACTTTTTAGCGGAAAATGGGAAATATGTGCAGCCCTCTGACCGGGAAAACATTAGCTGGACGCTGGAAAATGCGCCGGCGGGCGTTCGGATTCAGTCAGAAGCGGAGGGCACAGATGCAGTGGAGATTCTGGTAGAAACCTCCGTTGCGCAGGGCGCGTCCTTTACGGTGAAGGCAACTTATACCGGCGTGCAGCCGCCGTGGGTGGCGCAAAAGACCGTTCAAGTCACCAACGACGGAACGGGTAACAACATCAAAATTGCAGTACTAGGCGATTTCCAATTAAAATCCACAACATCTTCCAGCGTGACAAATAACATGGAAACGGCTCTGCGCAATTATAAAGAAAAAGGCGTGGACGTGATTTTGGTTCCCGGTGATATGACTGATGACGCTTCAGTCGCAGGGTATGAAAAAATGTGGGCGGTATTTGACAAGGTATGGCCGGATAAGGCAAGCCGTCCGCCTATCATTAGCTGTATGGGAAACCATGATTATTGGAACGGAAGATTCCAGGGCAAACCTAACGATTTAGAGGCGGCGCAAAATCTGTATATGGAGCAAATGGGTGTGGATTCTTTGCGCACGCATGACGTTGTGAAGGGCTACCATTTCATTTCCATCAGTCCGGAAGATGATTCGACACATGGACTCTTTACACAGGAATCGGTGGATTATTTGAAAGCGGAACTTGCCAAAGCGGTGGCAGATGATCCCGAAAAACCGATTTTTGTCATGGCGCATCAGCATGTTCGTAAAAAACAAGCGGATGGAACCGAAACGCCTACTGTCTATTTGAGCGACGAATGGGGAAATTCGGCGCTGTATGAGGCAATGGAACCATATCCCCAGGTGGTGTTTTTCTCTGGACACTCCCATGCGCCCATTGATGATGAACGTTCCATTCACCAGGAAGATTTCACTTCAATTGGCACTTCTTCCATGAACTATTTGGAACTCGAAAGCGGAAAAGAAGGCGGCACCAAACCGGTTGGATATAATCAGCGAAGCCAATCGTTATATGTGGATGTAACAACGGATCAAATAACGGTAGAGCGTTGGGATAAAGGCAAAAAAATGGGCAGCCGGCCCAACTGGGTGATTGAAGAGCCAGCAAGCAAAGACAACTTTGCTTATACCAACGAAAAACGCATTACTGCCCGGAAAGCCCCGAAATTTGCGGCTGGCGCAGAAATTCAGGTGAGCAACCGGACGGATAGCACGGCGAAAATTACATTGCCCGCAGCGACACATGAGGATTTTGTGCATTCTTACCGGGTGGAGATTATAGATTTGACCCATCCCGAGGTAGCAGCGAGAAACCTCCTGTATTTTTCTGATTTTTGTAAGAGTGTCCCCAATATGAGTGATACGGTGAGCTATTCCCTGAGCGGACTGTGGGGAAGCACGGAATACAAAGTGAATGTGTATGCAATTGAATCCTTTGGGAAAGAGAGTGTGCCGTTGAGTGTGACCTTCACCACGGAAAAGGGAACCATTGACCCAAGTGACCCCAAACCTGCCGCAGACGTACTGAATGTCACCTTTGACACTGGTACAGCGGTAGACAACTCTTCGTTCCACACAGAACTGATTCCAGTTACCAAATCGGGAGGAACAGAAGTGTCCTACAGTTGGGATGATACCATTCAACACATGGTAATGAATTGCTATGACAGCGCTGTAAAAGCGCCACTTAACGATACACAAATGGCAAAAATTAAATCACAGTACTCCATTGAAGCAGTTGTCAAGCTGGATAATGTGAATAAAGCACAGTCCATTTTCGCCAATACGCAAAGCAATGGAATTTCGTTAGAGATTACCAGCACTGGCAGATTGGAAATGTGGGCAAAGATTGGCAGCACGCAGCACAAAATTGGAGAATCAGAAAATTATCTGCTGGAAGCGGGCAAATATTATCATCTGATGGGCACGTACAACGGATCGCAATTTAATTTGTATGTCAATGGCCAGAAGATTGCAACAAAAAACGCAAGCGGCAGCATTTCCTACGCGGATGGGCTCCCAACCTATATTGGCGGGGATACAGATCAAAACGGAAATATCCAGGCGCCAATTGTGGGACAGATTGCGCTGGCGCGTCTATATAGCATTGGGCTAAGCGAGACGCAGGTGACCAATATTTACAATGATTACTATCAGACGGCGACTGCTGTTTATCCAGAGCAAGCAGAAATCAGCGGTCCAGCGATTGTGATGGTACCGTTGGAAGAGGCAGTGGCGGCGGATTATACGGTAGCCTTTACCGATGAAGCGGGCGAAAATGTGACTGTTGCAGACCCGCAACATATTCAGTGGTCGCTGGAGGGCGCAGGAGATGGCGTTGCAATTCCGCAGGATAGCACAGGCACAACCGTACGGCTGTCTGTCACAAAGGTTGCCGTCAGCCAAATCGTCACATTAAAGGCAACCTATACCGTACCAAATAGGGAGCAGACGGTTTTGACAGCTCAAAAGGATATTTCCATCTCCAAAGAGGCGGTAGTTTATCCAGTAAAGGCACAACTTACCGGCCCGGATAGCGTTACCATACCAAAACAGGAGACGGTAGCGGCGGATTATACTGTATCTTTTGCGGACGAAGCAGGAAATGAGGTCACAGTCGTTGACCCACAAAGCATTCAATGGTCGCTGGAAGGTGCGGAAGCAGGGGTTACAATTCCACAAAATAGTACGGGAACTATGGTGCAGCTTTCCGTAACCAAAGATGCAAGCACGCAAACTGTTACATTAAAAGCGGTTTATCCAGTACCAAATGCGGAGCAAACGGTTCTGACCGCACAAAAAGAAATCACGATTGCCGAACCGCCTGCACCGTCGGTGGCACAGCGTGTGGAAATTACGGGGGCAGCTAGTATCCAGGGCGGCAGCGCGTCCAAGACGCAGCAATATACCGCAAAAGCATATGATCAATATGGTGCAGAAATTACGGAAGAGTTTGAGTGGAAATTGATTTCTTCTACTGTAGACGGTATTGGCCTGAGCGCAGATGGCTTGCTTTATATCAATGCCAATCCATCCTCCGGTCAAGTGGTCCTTCAAGTGGCAGTACAGTCCAATCCGGATATAACAGCTAAAATGACGGTAACGATTGTTGGGTATTCGGCAGGAGGTACGGGAACAGGTGGCGGTGGCCGTAGGCCTAGTTCCTCCACCTCAATATCAGGCGGCGCGGTTGTGGTTAGTCCGAGTCCGGAGCCTACGCCAAGTGGACAATTAGAGTATATCGGCGGTTTCCGGGATATGCCGGGTACCCATTGGGCAAGTGGCAGCGTTCAAAAACTGTTAGACAGCGGCGTGGTTACAGGAGACACACAGGGTAGAATGCGTCCAGATGAGGACATCACACGTGAAGAGACAGTAAAAGTACTTTTGCTGGCGCTGGACCGGTTTACACAGCCGGGATCAGGAATGGTGGATGCTAATACATCACAGTGGGCAAAAGACTATATGTTGTCCGCGAAAGAGCAGGGGATCGTGCAGGGCGATGAAAATGGGAACCTAAACGGAAAAGACGCTATCAATCGTATGGATGCCATGGTGATGACCGCCAGAGCAATCGGTGCAGATAATGGAACAATCGGCATGTTGAACACATTTACAGATGGCGGCCAGATTCCAGGGTATGCAAAGCCCTATGTCGCTAGATTGGTAGAAATGGGACTGGTAAAAGGCTATGCGGATGGCAGCATTGGCGCTGACGAGACAATCACGAGAGCAGAACTGTTTACACTGATAGCCAGAATCATGCAGTAATGGTAGAAAAGCAAGCTGGTTTGTATTTTGAAAAAATAGAGGCCTCCCTGGTATCAAAAGATGCCAGGGAGGCCTTTGTACTTCATCCGTGCTGTTTTAAGCTAATAGCAGCCGAAAAGGAGAATGCAGTCTAATCATAGAAATAAAGGATACTACTATAGCCCAATATTACAAGAATTATGACACTGGGATTTATAGTATAAAAAAACCTGAATAGTTATGAATGTTTGGAAGAAAACGTTTCTCCTTCATCTAAATTATTAAGCGCATACTGGCAACATTGAATCACCAGATTATTCAGTGAAATATCGAAATTTTGCGCTATTTGTTCCATTTCTTTTACTAAAGTAAGCGGCAAACGAAACGTTTTATTGATATATTCATCTTTTTTTATCCTAAACATTTTTCATCAACTCCTGATTTTTATCAAACGAAATTTATAACATTTTTTCCTATCTTGTAGTTTAGCAAATCAATACAAGAAATAAAACACATAAAAATAACACTTAATAAAATAAGTGTAAATAGCACTTAACATAATAGGTGCTAGATGATATGCTATGCTATAGTTGAAATAATTAGCAAAGAAAGGGGACAAATGGAATGAAAAACAAAAAAATGATCGCAATGATGCTCGTTATCTTAATCATGTGTACAGTATGGGGAGGTGTGGTTGCAGCAATGGCAGCAGTTGGTTCGGGAAATACAACAAATGGAGGTTTTGCTACAACAGACGGAACGTACTTGTACTATTCGGCAGATAATAAGTTGTATCAAGCTGAGCTAAATGGTGAAAATCCAAAGGTGCTGATAGAAGGAATCCGCTCTTTTGAGTCATTGGTAATTTATGGGGATTGGATTTATTATCAGACCTCTAATTTCAATGGAGGAAATCTGAATAAAGTAAAAAAGGATGGAAGTAACGATACCTATTTGACCAGCTGTTCATCTTCTTGTAATGCTGTGATAAATGGAGATGATTTATACTTTCTCACAAGGGACAATAAGATTGTAAAAAGGAACCTACCGCGTTGGGAAAACGAGCAGGAACAGACAGTTGGTAGTACATATAGTAATTTTATGATTGTCGGTGACCATATTTATTTTGACAATAACGATGCATCAGTTGGTGCAGTAGGCCTTTGTCGTGTTGATTTGAATGGGAATTCTTTTGTATCCTATGGAATAGGGACGATTTCTTATCTAGTGGGCAGTTCCGGAGGGAATTTGATTTATACTGCCGACAGCCAAATTAAAAGCATTCCCCTGGAAGGCGACAGTGAGCAAATATTACTAAGTGGTGCCGGATATTACGCAAACGTATATGATGGTTACATCTATTTCAGAGATAATAGTCATATGTTGGATAGAATTCCAATAGATGGGGGTGAAGTGCAGACGAGCTCTATGCGTGTATATGCAAATATTTGCATTGTAAACGACAAAATATTTAGCCGAAACCCCGATGACTTTTCAGATGTACTCATTGCAGATATGCCGGGGTTTTTATTTTCAAATGAAGAAAATCAAGAAGGGAATCAAGAAAATAATAATTCGGGAAACGAGTATCATGGAGAACCTAGTAACAGTGATAGTAAATTTACGAAGATAAGTGATTGGGCAGCTACAGAGGTTGCACAAGCGGAGGAAAATGGACTTGTTCCATCTTATTTTTACAACAAAGATCTGACAGCACCAATTACACGGGATGAATTCGCTGCAGTTTCCGTCCAACTCTATGAAACCCTGACCAACAAAACAGCGGCATCCGTTAGCATGCCATTCCGGGATATTGGGACCAGTTCTCTGAAAAAAGAAATTGGAAAAGCATATGGATTAAATATTGCGATAGGGATTAGCAACACCGAATTTGCCCCTCGTGAAAGTATAGATAGAGAACAACTGGCAACAATGCTTTGCCGGGTCGTTAAAAAGTATAAATTTCCGGAATGGAATATTACAGTAGACGATGAATATTACATGGGTGGAGCCAGCGCGAAAAAATTTGCGGATGATGCCGAAATTTCACAATGGGCAAAAGATTCCGTTTACTTTATGTCTTCGGTCGGAATTATCAAGGGTGTTGGCAATAACTTGTTTGCCCCTAGAAAAAGCTCATCAGCACAAACAGGTCTTGATATAGCCGATGCTACCCGCGAACAAGCAATTGCTATGTCCAATCGGATTTTTCTTAATCGAGAAAGTTATTAAGTTGAATAAGCTTAACTCGGATATGTGATATCGCTGAAGAATTCATAGAAACCAAGTGGACAGCGTGTGTTTTACTTGTACTAGAAGCTGTAAAAAAAAAGGAGCCGGATTTGGTACCGGCTCCTTTTGCGCTATGCTTTCTGTTTATAGTTTCTTTATCATAGGAGTAGTTTGACGGCAGTATGTACGATTAGAAAGAAAATATGTACGAGTAAAAACCCAGTCTGACAAAAAAACATCAGACTTTTTTGGTGCTTGAAAGAAAAAGACCGCATTGTATCAAATAAAAAAAAGAAGTTCTGATGGAGAAATTCGTCAAAATAGATAAAATTACCAAGGAATTTCATGCAAAAAAAGGGCTTTTCAAACAATTGTAATTTGTGTATAATAAAAGGTAATTAAGGAAAATGGAGGGGATTAATGTGGACATGATGTTGTTTGCAGCGCTGGGTTCCGTGATAGCGCTTGTATTCGCAGGGATTTTGTTTTTCAAAACCAAAAAACAGCCGGCAGGAAATGACCTAATGGTAAAGATTTCGACGGCAATTAAAAGAGGTGCAGATGCGTATCTAAAACGCCAGTACCTTGGGGTTGGTATCTTTTTTGCTGTTGTATTTCTAGTATTGCTTACACTGGCTGTATTAGGGTATCTCAATCCGTTTGTGCCATTTGCATTTCTCACAGGCGGATTTTTTTCTGGGCTTTCTGGGTTCATTGGTATGAGAACAGCAACGATGGCCAATAGCCGAACCGCTTATGCAGCGAGCAAGGGCCTAAACCGTGGCCTGCGTGTGGCATTTTCCGCTGGAGCTGTTATGGGGTTTGTCGTTGTGGGTCTAGGCCTGTTAGATTTGTCCATTTGGTATTTCTTTTTGAAATTCTACTATACCGTTATCAGTCCGGTGGCTTCACAAGAAATTATGATTGAACATATTACGTCCAATATGCTGACATTTGGTATGGGAGCGTCCAGCATGGCACTTTTCGCCAGAGTGGGCGGCGGTATTTTCACCAAAGCGGCGGATGTGGGCGCCGATTTGGTCGGGAAAGTAGAGGCTGGAATCCCGGAGGATGATCCCCGGAATCCGGCGGTTATTGCAGACAACGTAGGCGATAACGTAGGGGATGTGGCTGGCATGGGCGCAGACCTCTATGAATCCTATGTAGGATCTATCATTTCCGCTGTTACTCTGGCAGCTGTTGCAGCTGCAAACTCCGGCGGCCTGTTCAATGAAACGGCTGCAGCAATGTTCCCGCTGG
>CALLNG010000285.1 GCA_938005345.1 uncultured Clostridia bacterium | reverse complement strand
TTCAAATAAGAGGAGGAAAAAGCATGAAAGGGAAAAGCATTTTAAAGCTCGTAGGAATGCTTCTCATCATCGGAGTCATGATTTTTGTTGCGGCTTTTGGTGTAACAGTGGGAAGCTGGAGAATTAGTCCTGCGATGGAAGGCATTAAGAAAGGATTGGATATTGCGGGAGGATCGTCTATTCAGTACGATGCGGATGCAGAAACGGTTACGGATGAACAGAGGGAAACCGTTGTTTCTATTTTAAGAACGCGTCTGACAGAACAAGGATACACGGAAGCAAATGTGCAGAGCCAGGGTGAAAAACGGTTCTACGTAGAAATTCCGTCCGTTTCCGACCCGACAGAAGCAGTACAGCTGCTGGGACAGACAGCACAGCTGTCTTTTGTGGATCCGGATGGCAATGTTATCATGACGGGGGACGATGTGGAGACCGCGTCTGCAAAATATGAACAGTTGCAGCAAAATGCAGCAGCTGAGAGTTATGTTGAATTGAAGTTAAAAGATTCTGGTGTGCAGAAGTTCTCTGAGGCAACGGGACGTTTGGCAGGACAGCCGGAAGGCTCAAACTATATTTCCATTATGCTGGACGACCAGGTGATTTCCAGCCCGCGGGTGCAGACACAGATTACAGAGTCCACCTGTATCATTTCTGGAAACTTCACGGTGGACAGTGCCAAGGAGCTGGCGGGACTGATCCGTGCAGGGCAGCTGCCATTTAAGCTGGTGGAAGTCGGCGTGAGCAGCGTTGGTGCAACGTTGGGAGAAGCGGCGTTCCAAAACAGTATTTGGGCGGCGCTGATTAGCTTGATTTTAATTGCGGTTTATATGATTATTTTCTACCGTTTGCCCGGATTTGTATCGGCAATCTCTTTGACGTTTTATACGGCGCTCACGGTGTTGTTGCTCGGCTGGTTCCAGGTCAACTTGACACTGCCTGGTATTGCCGGAATTATCCTGTCGATGGGTATGGCGGTCGATGCGAACGTTGTTATTTTTGAGCGGATAATTGATGAGCTGAAACTTGGCAAGACGTTGCGTGCTTCTGTGGAAGCGGGATTCCACCGTGCAATTGCAGCGGTTGTGGACTCCAACGTGACCACTATTATTGCAGCGGCAGTTCTGCTTTGGATGGGAACTGGTACAGTCAAAGGGTTTGCAATCACTCTGCTGATTGGTGTGTTGGTGAGTATGTTTACAGCAATCGTCATCACAAAGTTCCTGCTGGTGCAGATCGTCAATCTCAATGTGAAAAATAGAAGACTGTATGGAATAGGTGTAAAATAAGAAAGGAGGTGCTGAACAATGGAACGCAAATTTAGTTTTATTAAAAATTACCCGAAATTTCTCTGCCTGTCTTTGGCATGTATTTTAATTGGCGCAATCTTTTTGATTGTAAACAAAGGATTTGTGACGGATATCGATTTTTCTGGCGGAACCATGATGCGGATTAACATGGAAAATCCGTATGAGGAATCAGCACTATCCTCTACGATTGAAACTGCAATCGGCGAAAAACCGTACAGTATTCAAAAGGTAGGAGACGCCAACGAAGTGATTGTAAAAATGAAATCGCTGGATACGCAGGCGCGCGATGATTTGTACCAGCAAATTAAAGCGGCGTTCAATTTAACCAGTGACGAACCGCTTGAGAGCAACAACATCAGCGCGGCGGTGAGCAACGAAATTTTGACAAGCGCCATTTTGGCAGTCATTATCGCTTGTATCTTGATGCTGATTTATATCACCATCCGGTTTGAATTTACGTCTGGTGCGGCGGCTGTGCTTGCTTTGTTACATGACACTTTGATGATGATTTCGTTTTATGCGATTTTCCGTATCCCGGTCAACTCCTCGTTTATTGCGGCCATTTTGACCATCATCGGGTATTCCATCAATGCAACCATTGTCATTTTTGACCGTGTGAGGGAAAACAGAAAATACCTGAAAAAAGAAGGATTTGGCGAAGTGTGTGATAAGAGTATCCGGCAGACGCTGCGCCGCTCTATCAACTCCTCTGGAACAACCTTGGTATCGCTGATCGTGTTGTATATCATGGGTTCCCAGTCCATCCGCGAATTTGCATTGCCGCTGATGGTGGGTGTCATTGTGGGAACGTATTCGTCCATTTTCCTTGCGGGGCCGACGTGGAACCTATTTCGCGGGAACAAAGGCGGCGTAAAGAAAAAAGCAAAAGCAACTTCCTAATACTGGAGTTTGTAATTGCCTAACTAAATAGAGAAAGGACGCGGGGCGATGAAAAAGATTCTGAAAATTTTTGAGAAATACCAGGTTTGTATTGGATTGATTTTGGTACTGATTTTTGTGGCGGTTGGGGTTATCCCATTTGCGACGAAACGGTTATTTGGTATTCAGATTACACCGTTTTTGGTATTGCTCCCGATTCTGCTAGGAATTGGATATGCGATTATCGTGTCCTATGAACAGCCAAATATGACAGAAAAAAAGAAATTTGTGTTTAACCTCATCAAAGCAATTTCTTTTGTTGTAATTTATGCGCTGACCATCGCATTAATCATTTACGCGTTTATTTAAGAATAGAATCAGGCATGGGAGCGTCCGTTCCCATGCCTATTTTTCCTTTTGGGACTCTGCACTGAAACCGGATTGTCTTGCAGGGGCGGAGTCTATCAATGGCGGAACCTTAGCGCAAGCTGTAAAGCATCGGTATTGAAGCAGCAATCGTTACAGATTTTCCCATGATAACATGGAAAAGCAATGCAGGGAAAGGAGCTAGAGGAACATGCATTATTCGGAAAAGACAGTGGATAGCCGTTTAATTTATGAAGGACGTATTATCCGGGTCAAGGAGGATACCGTCCGTTTGCACAACGGAAATTTGGCAAAACGCGAGCTGGTGGAGCACCCGGGTGGTGTGGGCGTTGTAGCCTATACACCGGAGGGAAATATCATTTTTGTGCGGCAATTTCGCAAACCCTATGAGGAGGAAGTGCTGGAAATTCCAGCGGGGAAATTGGAACCTGGTGAAGACCATGGCTTGTGTGGGCGGCGCGAGCTAGAGGAGGAGACGGGTTTTCAGGCACAGCGGTTTGACTATTTGGGCGGATTTTATCCCTCGCCTAATATTTTAATTAAAATCAAGTTGTTTTAATTTT
>CALLNG010000284.1 GCA_938005345.1 uncultured Clostridia bacterium | reverse complement strand
ATGGTGTAAAATAGTCTTCTGGATATTCATAAACATTCATAGCTTGAAGGAAGAAAGCATTATTAAACTGAATAATATTTGCCTCTGCCGAGTCCGTAGTGGTTTTCACGCCGGTGGTGGCGCCAATCAGCCGTTTGATGCTGACCGCATTGACACTGTCATCATTGCCCTGGTCAATCACCTTCAGCGTATCATCGGGGCCAATCAAAGACATCGTAAGCTGAATTCCGCCAGTTCCCCAGCCCCTCCCAATGGGAAGCTCACGCGAACCAAAGGGCACCTGATAGCCGGGAATTGCAATCGCATGCAAAATGGAACGTCTAATCTCTCTTTTTGAACCTTCATCCAAAAAGGCAAAATTGTAATCGTTTTTATCAGTCATTTTTTCCATCTTCAAGGCTCCTTTTCCGATTTCTCAACCCATCCAGTTTGGACTGGAACGTAACATAATGCGGCAATTTCAAATGAGAGATGAAACCGTTCATTTCGAGGCAATCTCCATGCAGCAGCACAAATTCCATATCGCTCGTCGGGCTGTCCAAATCTAATGTCAGCGCACGGTCCAATACAGACATTGCAATTGCCTTGGTATCATTGCGGCCAATGACGCAGCCATATCCCACGCCAATGCCCTCTTTTCCCGGGCGGGTACCCATCAGGCCCTCTACCTCAGTGATAAAAATGTCTCCGACATACCACCCTTCACCTTCCTCCAGAGGGTAATCAACGATAATCTCCAGACTGCCGTAGCGCAGTTCGCCAATCGTTGGATGCGACATTCCAAATCCACGGATATCGCTATATGCCAATCCTGAAACAAAGCCCGTATCTGCGCGCGTCAGCGTTTGCAAAATCGCACTGCGCGGCGCAGGCAGAGGAAGGTTTTCCATTGTAACGTCGCAGGGTTCTGTGTGGTCCTCCTCAACTTCTTCCAGCAGTCCTTCCTCACGCAAAAGATCCAGTACGCGCGGCGCTTGGTCTGAAAGCGCAGCCGGTTCAGCCTTTTGTGTTTTTTCTTCAAATTCTTTACACCATGCTTTTAGCTCCGCTTCCGCTTCATCCGCCAAATTGAAATTCAGAAGCCTATGTACATAATCGTAGGTAGGACCGAGTATTTGTCCGCCGGGAATATCTTTAAAAGCAGAACTGATGCGACGGCGTATATGCATCTCTTCGCCGCGCACCGTCCGGGACGTATAGTTTCTCGAAAGTGTGCTTCGGTATGCACGCAATAAAAATACGGCTTCCTCCGGACTGCCCTCACACTGCTTGAGCGCCAGCGCAGCGTAATCCGGTGCATAAAAACCTGCTTCCGACATAATTCGGTCAATTAAAAGCCCCATGCGGTCCCGTATTACACCGATTTCGACCGGCATATCTCCAACAGAACGATATTCTTTCAGCAGCTCAATAGAAGCGTCAATTGCCTCCTGACCGCCGGTAACCGCTACATATCCCATTTGCTAACCCCTCCTATTCTTGTTTTTCTGGGCACGCCCATCAAATCTCCCTGTGGGGTGACAAAATAAAGTTCTAAGCCGCACGGAAACTCAAACTCCATTTTCTGGCGTTCCTCAATCCACATCCGTCCTTCATCCGGCAGGGTAATTCGAATCGTTCCATCTATGCCTGGGCCGCTCAGTTCCCTCTCTTCTCCGCCTTCCAAACTGTCTGTCATAACAAAAACGGCCGCGCTTTTATGGGGTTCTGCCAGCGTTCCAATCTTGGCCTGAGACAAGATCTGACGGCAAACAGACAGGCTTGTACTTTCTTTCGGCATGAAGATATAGTCCGCTTCTGCCACTGTCCCAGGTTGCCCATAGCTCATTTCATGCAGTTTCTCCTGCAGCTGACGGCG
>CALLNG010000283.1 GCA_938005345.1 uncultured Clostridia bacterium | reverse complement strand
CCGCTACGATCAGCCAAACCACCTGATCACCTTTCTTTCCTGCGTTTACTGACTAATGTTCCTCATCTTTATCGTAAAAACTAGTTTGCAGAGGAACATTTTGAATATCAGGCAAATCCTCTAATGTTTTAAGGCCAAAACAACGCAAGAATTCATCTGTTGTTTTATATAACAGTGGTTTCCCCGGTGTATCCAGTCGTCCGCAGTCTGTAACCAGTCCCTTTTCCAGTAGCCGGCTCAACGCACCATCACTGTTTACCCCTCGGATAAACTCAATATTGCTGCGCGTCACAGGTTGATTATATGCAACAATCGAAAGCGTCTCCAACGCCGCATTGGAAAGCGACTGTTGCCGGCGCGGTTCCACTAACTTAGATACAGCTTCAAACTGTTCCTCTCTTGTACACATCTGGTATGCCCGTCCAACTTGAATAATTTGCAAACCGCTTTTGCGCTCCTGCATATCTTCTTGCATACGCTCTATCATAATTTGTATTGTTTCCTCATCTGCCTGGATAATACGCGTTAATTCTTCCAGGGATACAGGAGAACCGGAGGCAAACAGCAGAGCCTCAATCGTCCCCTGCAATTCCTGTAATGTCATTCTCATCACCACTTATTTCACATAATAACGCAGAATTCTGGGTATATACTTTCATTTTACCACGGCGTGCCAATTCTAGAACTGCCAAAAAGGTCGATACTGCTTCTGCTTTTGTTTCAATTGGCTCAAATATCGTATCAAACTTTAATATTTTATTTTCCCGAAAAATTTGATACAGATAGTGAATCCGGCTCTTTACAGAAACGGTCTCCCGCTTGATAATGGTCTCCATTGCCGTAGTACGCAACGGCACCTGTTTTTGACGGTTTCGTTCTAATACGCCTGCCAGCGCATCCAGTAACCTTGATAACGGAACCGGTTCATTGGGCTGCGGTGGGGCCTGTGGCAGAGGCTGCGCCTCTTTAAAAAACAAATAATTTGCATGTCCCTGGTTATCCTCTAGGTATTCTACCGCACCTTTATATTTTGCATATTCCACCAGGCGGTCCACCAATTCTGTACGCGGATCTTCCTCTTCCTCCGTTTCCTCTTTCGGCAGCAGCATTTTCGATTTGATATATAGCAGCTGGGCCGCTACCACCAAGAACTCGCCTGTCACCTCCAAGTCCAATTCTTGCATCATATCAATGTAATCCATATACTGTTCTGTTAACATAGCAATAGGGATGTCATATATATTGACTTTATTTTTTTTAATTAAATGCAACAGCAAATCTAATGGTCCTTCAAACGTTTGTAACTTAAACGTTACAGGTTCCATGATATCCCACCCTTATAAAAATGGACGAAGCAGCAAATTGGACAAAGAGACAATTCCCGTCAACATCCATTGATTCAATTTTCCTAAAACCGGAGAAAGCACCCCCAGCAAAATAAGCGCCATCAAAACTAAACTGAGCATCCACTCATTGCGGCCCATCCAAATCCGCACTTTAGGCGGAAATAGAGGCTCTATAATTTTGGAGCCATCCAGCGGTGGTATTGGCAATAGGTTAAACACGGCAAATGCCACATTGAGCATAATAAAAATCAGCAAAAAACGGTCTATAATATAGCCTACCATATTTGCCGGTATAAGTTGATATGCTCGGAGCAGCGTCCAGACGAGCACCCCCAAAAGCGCCATAAGAAAATTGGAAGCCGGCCCAGCTAATGCGGTGAGTACCATTCCCTTATCCCGCTTTTTAAAATTCATAGGATTTACCGGGACTGGCTTTGCCCATCCAAAGCCAAACAGCAACATACAAATTGCCCCTATAATATCCAAATGCTTGAATGGATTCAACGTTAAACGCCCCATATCCTTTGCCGTCGTATCCCCCATTTTATAGGCAACCAAGCCATGTGCTGTTTCATGCACCGATATGATCAAAAAAATAATTGGAAGACGAAACAGCATGTCCAGCAGTTCCTGTCTACTCCACAAATGAAACATGCATTTTCACTACTTTCTTTTCCCAACGTTTTCCCCCTATAAAATCAAAACCTTTTCTTATAAATTGTATAATAGTTTCCCGCGATTGTCAAGAATTTAGGCAAGATTTCACTGATTTTCCCAGAACGTATCTCTTTTTGTCTTCCCTTCTTTGTTTATCCTGTTGTTTTCTAATTTCCCTAGCAATTCACTATTGACATATTCTCAATTTTTAGTAAAATGAAGGATAGAACATTTCCTGTGAGGAGCGTGAACTAATGAGGATGCATACAAAAAAACATTTGCCGCAGCGCCTGGAGCGTTGCAGCGATATTTATATTACCGATATTGCGGGGCTGCGTGGAAATTGGGATAATATCATTTTTCAAAACAACGCTCCACTTCACGTTGAAATTGGCTGCGGAAAAGGAAATTTTATCACACAGCTTGCCCAGCGCAACCCCCACATAAATTACATTGCTTTGGAACGCTATAAAAATGTATTAATAACGGCGATGGAAAAAGCTAAGCAGCTGGGTTTGCACAATGTTCGTTTTTTATCTAACGATGCCGCTGAACTAGCGGATTTACTAGCCCCTGGCGAGTGCAGCCGTATTTATTTAAATTTTTCCGACCCGTGGCCAAAATCGAGACATGCAAAACGCCGTCTGACGCATCCCAATTTTTTGACCTTATATCAGCATGTATTGCCCAAAGGCGGAGAAATCCATTTTAAAACAGATAATTCTGCTCTGTTTGAATATTCTCTTAATAGCTTTAGTGACTTTGGTCTGCGGCTACACAACATAACTTTGGATTTGCATCATAGTGGATTTGAAGGTAACATTGAAACGGAATATGAAACCCAGTTTTCTAATAAAGGGTGTCCCATTTACCGTTGTGAAGTTCTTTTTTAAGTGAGGTAATATGATGGCAGTTTTTCAAAAGCAATTTACTATTTGCTATTCCCATTTGGACCAATTTCGCCGTGTCAAATTAACGGCGCTGCTCGATTTTTTACAGGATGTTGCAACCGCCCATTCCGATTCTCTTGGTATGACACTGGAAAATATGAAAAAGGACGGCGCTTTTTGGGTATTGATTTCTTTAGAGGCCACAATACACGCACTTCCTGAAATCGATGAACAAATTACGGTAGAAACTTGGTCTCGTGGCATCAGAACCGTTTATGGATTTCGGGATTTTCGCATTTTAGATAGTGCTGGGCAGATACTTCTCACTGCTTCCTCTGTTTGGGTTTATATGGGAAGCAAACCTCTTCACCCCATCCGCGTACCGGCAGAAAAAGCCACACTTTTCGGCGCAACTGGTGAAGCACTTCTGCGCAGGCAGCCAGCCCTTCCTGCGCCACAATCTTCCATACCTGCATTTTCTTACACGATTTTGCGGCATGATATCGACACCAATCAACACGTCAATAATGTAAAATATGCGGAAATAGCGCTTGAATCTTTACCATCTTTTCTTTGGACATCAATTCCAAAGCACATTGAACTGCAGTTTCTACATGCCGCCGTTTTAGGCATGACTTTAGATGTATATACGGAGGCTTCTTCCTTGCTCGCCCTCTGTGAACTTCGTGCCCATAATACAGAAAATCCCTGTGCCTTGGTACGCTTTTCATTTTCTGAATAATGCCTAATAAAGGAGGAATTGATGATGCTCAAACAGGAAATTCGCAACCGCAAACTTCCCGATCTATTTTATTTTCAAGATGGATCTCCTGTCACCCTGTCTACTTGGAACGCCCGTCGGAAGGAACTTATTTCACTTTTTTGCGCGGAAACTTACGGTATTCTTCCGCCAGCGCCACTTGCGTGGAACGCAACATTGGAAACGAGTGAAGAGAACTTTTGCGCTGGCAAGGCAACATTATCAAAAGTGCTATTAACGGTACAATTAGAACAAGGCACCTTTTCCTTTCCTGCTTATACTGTGATTCCAAAGACAGATGCTCCCTGTCCTGCCTTTTTGCACATTAATTTCCGTGATAATATTCCTGACCGCTATATGCCATCAGAGGAAATTTGTGATAATGGATTTGCTGTGGTATCATTTTGTTATCAAGACGTTACTTCGGATGACCAAGATTTTTCAAGCGGATTAGCTGGTCTATTGCATCTTGCGGAAAACCGTACGCCATCTTCGCCCGGGAAAATTGCGCTATGGGCATGGGCCGCTATGCGTGTAATGGATTACATACAAACGTTGCAGATGGTAGATTTTCAGCATATTGCTGTGGTTGGACACTCTCGCCTTGGTAAAACAGCGCTCCTTACCGGCGCATTGGATGACCGTTTTTTTCTAACCATATCCAACGACTCCGGTTGTGACGGGGCCGCTTTGTCCCGCTGCAAATCAGGAGAAACTGTGCAAGATATTTGCCGTAGTTTTCCGTATTGGTTTTGTCCAAATCATCTTGTCTATGCAAAAAATGAATCTGCTCTGCCCTTTGATCAACATGCCTTGCTTGCCCTTATCGCACCACGACTTGCCTATGTTGGCAGTGCCGTTGAAGACAGCTGGGCTGATCCAATTTCTGAATATTTAAGTTGTGTCGCCGCCTCTCCTGCCTATCAATTGTTAGGAGTTCCTGGCTTCTGTCATCCCGACCGCTATCCGAAGCCGGGTGATTCTTTTCACCAAGGATACATTGCCTATCATCTGCGGCACGGATGTCACTATTTTAGCCGTATAGATTGGCAGCAGTACATGCAGTTTTTTCATGACCGCATTGCTCCTGCAACATAATTGTTTTAGGAAATATAAATCCCACCCATTTAGTATGGGTGGGATTTATATTTCCCGATAGGAACGGGGGGAAACCCCCGCGTATTTTTTAAATAATTTCGAGAAGTAATATTGATCTTCAATTCCAACCCTTTTTGCAATCTCTGCTACCGGAAGACTACTGTTTTTCAATAGTCTTTTCGCTTTTTCAACGCGTAATTTATTGACATATTTCATGGGCGAATCCCCAAAATTTTTCTTAAAATATTTAATAAAATAATTTGGCTGCAGATGAATCAATTCTGCTAAATCCTCTACACGGATACATTGATCAAAATGTTTATCAATGTAATCCATCACCATCGAAAATTCATTACTGTAAATTGATGGTCTCACCGATATCTGCCCACATAACGAAAAATATTCGTAAATTATTTCTAATAATACTGCTCTTTGCCGTAGAGTTTCCAATACTCCACCTTTCTCGTAAAGCATCGTTAAACTCTGAAACAGCTGGGTTACCCGATCACTATGAGGCACTGAAACAATAAACGGCGACGAGATAACTTCTCCTAGCTGCCGCTCGCCTATCATCGCATTGAAATGACACCAATATTTTTTCATCATCTGCTGTTCAGACAAATAATAGGATTGGCGCATCCCCGCTGGAAGAAAACAAAGATCTCCCGCTTTTGCGTGATATGTCGTTCTATCCACTTTAAAATAGCAGTCCCCATCCGTTAAAAAATAAAACTTATGAAAGTCCGGCAGAAAATCATAGTCTTCCCACCAAGGTTCGCTTTCAAAATAGTTCGCAATAATCAGCTCTACCTCTACCTGCTCCAAATAACGTGACAACTGGTCGTCTTCTCGCATGGTATTCCTTCTTTCACGAATCCCGTTCCATTTCTTGCTGCTTCTTCTTTTCCTTCTGTTGTTTCACCCAAAATTCTGTTGCCGCCTCTATCATCAACCGATTCACATAATGTCTAATTTCATCTTTTGTAGCCGAATTATTCATGTTAGTGTACACCTTTTTTATATATTCCATGGTCATATTTCTTGCCATATTTTCATTTCCTTGATGTATCTCTGAGCAAACGCCATAAATATAATCATAAAACGTATAATAGACCCATAAAAATCGGTATTTATTCACCTTCTGCGCAACCCCTTTTCGCATCATGTTCATTTTAAATCAACCGTTTTCTATATAAAAAAATGAATAACGACAAACATAAAGTTTGCAGTTTCTCTCAAAAAACCACATCATTTTTGTTTATCATTATCCATTCCTTCCTGTAACTAACAGGCATTTTGGTGAGTCATCCGCGATTCGAACGCGGGACAACCTGCTTAAAAGGCAGGTGCTCTGCCAACTGAGCTAATGACCCATATGGCTGGGATGGCAGGATTCGAACCTGCGGAAATGCCAGAATCAAAATCTAGTGCCTTACCACTTGGCTACAGCCCAATAAAAAAGATTGGCTGGGATGGCAGGACTCGAACCTACGAAATGCCGGAATCAGAATCCGGTGCCTTACCAACTTGGCGACATCCCAATCCACTACTCGGATTTAACTTGTCCGAATATATAAATATTTATACGGAGCTGCTAAAAGAATGGGGTGGATAATCGGAGTCGAACCGACGACCTCTAGAGCCACAATCTAGCGCTCTAACCAACTGAGCTATATCCACCAGACAAGCGGCTTTACGTGGCGCGCCTGAAGAGATTCGAACTCCTGACCCACTGCTTAGAAGGCAGTTGCTCTATCCAACTGAGCTACAGGCGCATCATTTGGTGGAGCGGGTGATGGGAATCGAACCCACACGACCA
>CALLNG010000282.1 GCA_938005345.1 uncultured Clostridia bacterium | reverse complement strand
GAGAAACTGCAAAAAAATAGTGGAGTCGACATAATCGGCATGGGCGCGTGGAAACTTTGGTGAACGGGGCGAAGAGAAATGAAATTTGGGTGGAAACGGGTGTTCTTGCCATGTTGCCAAAATCTCTGGCAAAAGCGTTGCATCATCCGCTTCGCCGTTGCACATCATATGGTGGTAGTCCAAAACCATGGGAAGATGGAGCTGTTGGCAAAGAGAGAGTGTTTCTCGCGCCGTATAGGTTTTGTCATCATTTTCCAGCATTAACCGCTGTTGAATGGGAACCGGAAGCTGATAAAATGCCTTGGAAAAGCGCCGCAATGCTGCCTCTTTTCCACCGGTGGCACAGCCAATGTGCAGCACAAGTTGATAGTGGGGAGAGGAAAGCCCCATCCACTGTAAAATTTGATGATGATACGCTAAATCCAGCGTCGCACCTTTT
The DNA here is from genome assembly GCA_938005345.1 of uncultured Clostridia bacterium. Lineage (GTDB taxonomy): Bacteria > Bacillota > Clostridia > RUG12999 > RUG12999 > JAAWTG01. The sequence continues at coordinate 9,031 of CALLNG010000282.1, read as the reverse complement.
ACAACATCGTGATTGGTGCTGCTGAGCACGGTGAAATGATCTGGATGAGCAGATAGGCGCATTTGATGTTCCTGAACCAATCCGCCGCATTCCTGGTATAACTCCAGCGTACGGGAAGACACAAGTTCCTCCAATGGATGGGTTGGCATAAGCAGCGTGGCAAGCGGAATCAATTTGGAAGTGAGCCTGTATACCTGGATACCGCGGCTAGCACAGTACCGCAATATGCGAAGGGTATTATGGGCGTTTGTTTCTGCTAGCGCCTGAACTTGGGCCAATGCTAGAGCGGGATTTTGACACGATTCAAACTGGGTGCGGGTGATGGTTTTGGAAGGAGAGGCGTCTTTGAGGTGAACGCTCATAGCGACAAATCCGAGACGAACTATCATATGCAAGCTCCTTTTATTTGAGATAAATTCAAATCTTGTTCACAAAATCTACTTGTATTATGTGGTTGAATATGATAAACTATACTCATAGTGTATGGAAAGTACATGTTTCCCCATATCAGAAACAGATAGGAGTAAGACCATGATTCGTTTTGGACCGGAAGGAAACGCACAGGCCTTTTATGAGGAAGGGCACAAGTCCTCCTTAGAAGTGCCGCAGTGGCTGGCTGCGATGGGACTCAATGCCTATGAATATCCTTGCACACGGGGAGTAAGGCTATCAGAAAAGATGGCGCGGGAACTGGGAGAAAACGCAAAAAAGTGGAATATTGCCCTCAGTGTGCATGCCCCGTATTATATTAATTTGGCGACAGATGATGAAGAAAAACGGCAAAAAAGCATTCAATATATTCTACAAACCTTACAAGTAGCACAGTGGATGGGTGCGGAGCGTATTGTAGTACATACAGGCGCTTGCGCAAAAATGACAAGAGAAGCCGCTATGGCATGGGCAGAAAAAACACTGCGTATGGCAATACAGCAAGCGGACCAGGCGGGGTTCGGCAATATTCATATTTGTCCGGAAACTATGGGGAAAATAAACCAGCTGGGTACACTGGAGGAAGTGTTGACGCTGTGCAGACTGGATGAACGCTTGCTCCCAACAGTGGATTTTGGACATTTGCATACCAGAGGGCTGGGATGTCTTAACACCAAGGCGGATTTTGCAGCCGTATTGGATGCGCTGGAACATCAATTGGGACGGGACCGGGCAAAGCGCTTTCACAGTCATTTCAGTAGAATTGAATATACCAAGGGCGGAGAAAAGCGGCACTGGTGCTTTTGTGACACGCAGTACGGACCGGATTTTGATCCCCTGGCGGAGCTGTTGGCGCAGCGGCAACTGGAGCCGGTTATACTTTGTGAATCAGCGGGAACACAAGCGCATGATGCACTGGAAATGAAACAGAAATATGACGCTTGCCTAAAAAGCGGGCAAGGAGCGTAATAGATAAGAAAGGGATGGAAACATGGATAAAATATTGGTTCTGAACGGTCCGAATTTAAACTTGCTGGGAGAACGGGAACCAGAACAATATGGCAGGGAGACGCTTACAGCCATTGAAAAAAGGATTGCGAATTATGCGGCAAAGCACGGGGCACAAGTGGTTTTTTTCCAGTCCAACAGCGAGGGAGGGCTCATTGACCGGCTGCACCAGGCGAGGCGGGAAGTGGACGGCGTTGTGCTCAATGCCGGTGCATATACCCATTATTCCTATGCTTTGCGCGATGCAATTGCAGCAATCCGCTTGCCGGTGGTGGAAGTGCATTTGTCTAATATCCACGCCCGTGAGGAATTTCGGCATACGTCCGTTTTAGCTCCGGTCTGTGCAGGGCAAATCTGTGGTTTTGGCGCGGATAGTTATCTGCTGGGGCTTCAGGCGCTTCTTGGGTTTGAGGAACTTGCTTAAAAATCGGGAAGAACCAAAAAGAGAGGAAGGATGATATCATGAGTATTGCAACGCGGGTGGGCAATGTGAGAAGACGGATGGCACAACAGCAGCTGGATGCCATCATTGTCACCAGTAGAGAAAATGTATTTTATCTAAGCGGATTTTCCGGCAGCAGCGGAGATTTGATTATCACAATGGAAAATGCGTACCTGCTCACAGATTTTCGCTACTTACAGCAGGCGCAGCTGGAAAGTCCAGATTTTATTTTAATTGATATTACAAAAAATTTTGCTGCGCACCTGGAGCAAATTATTGGCCGGCATAATATTGGGCTGTTAGGGTTTGAAGACCGGCAGGTATCGTATGCGGTTTACAGCGGTATGAAGCAGAAGATGCCGCATACCATGCTGCGGGGAATTGGTGATTTGATAAGTTCGCTGCGCATCTGCAAAGAGGGGGAAGAGATCTCAAAGCTACAAGAAGCGGCGCGTATCGGTGATTTGGCATTTGAACATTTGCTTAGTGTGATAAAACCCGGTATGACGGAATTGGAAGCGGCGGCAGAGATTGAATATGCAATGAAAAAACACGGCGCGCAAAAGCCCTCATTTGATACCATCGTAGCGGCGGGAGAGCATGGGGCAATGCCGCATGCGAAACCTACAGACCGTCCTATGCAAAACGGGGATCTTGTTGTGATGGATTTTGGCTGTGTATATGATGGATATTGCAGCGATATGACGCGGACTATTGCTATTGGGCAGCCGGGTGACCAGCAGCGGTCTGTTTATAACCTGGTGCTATACACCCAGCTGAAAGCATTGAACCATATCAAAGAGGGTATGCCGCTTTGCGAACTGGACCAGTTGGCACGGGAAACGTTGGATTCCTTTGGTTATGGACAGTATTTCGGACATTCTTTAGGCCATGGGGTTGGTATTGAAATTCATGAGATGCCGAATGTTTCCAGTAAATCGGCAGATACACTTCGTTCTGGCATGGTATTCAGTGTAGAACCAGGAGTTTATTTAAATCATTCTTTTGGAGTACGCATTGAAGATACAATTGTTATGCTAGATGGAGAATTGATTATCTTGAATCATGCCCCCAAGGATTTGATTGTGATCGGGGAGTAAGGTTTGCAAAAAAGCAGACAATGAGAGAAAAAATGCATAAAATTTGCAAGCTGCACACATGCAGCTTGCAAATTTTTTATGTCCATGCTATAATGGGAAAAGGATAGTGAAATGGCAGTGCCAAAGCGGACAGATGAATAGGATAAGGCAAGCCGCAGATATGCACTAAATATGACAAAAAGGGAGAGCCAACGTGGTGAATCAACTGATACAACGACTCGCAGGATTAAAAAATGAGGAAGAGTTTGCTTGTTTACTGGAGGGATTATGCCGTCCGGCAGAGCTGGAGGCAGTTGCCGAGCGCTTGGAGGCGGCCCGGAAGATTTTGCAGGGAACACCGTACAGCGATATTGTGCGGGAATTAGACGTTCCGGCCTTTGTGCTCAAATGTTTGCAAAACCATTTGGAGGAAGATCAAAAATTCCGTGCTTTGGTGGAGGAAACGGGCATGCCGGAGCGCGTTTACCACTCCTTTGCGGAGGTATATGATGAATTGACGCAGGATGTAGAATATCAAAAACGTTGTGACTATGTCCAGCAACTAATAGAGCAGTTTATGGGCAGAAAGCCGGAACTGGTAGTGGACTTGGCCTGTGGAACAGGCTCGGTCACGGTGGAACTAGCAAAGCGGGGCTATGATATGACAGGAATTGACGCATCGCCCGATATGCTGGAAGTTGCGCGCCGAAAGGCGCAGCAGTCGGGACAAGACATTTTGTTTTTACAGCAGGAGATGCAGGAATTTGAACTATATGGGACAGTGGACGTGATTTTATGTTTGCTGGATAGTCTGAATTATTTGCTCCACCAGGAGGATTTGCACCAGTGTCTGCATTGGGTGGAAAATTATTTGAACCCGGGAGGACTATTTATTTTTGATATCAACACGAAATATAAGCTCGAAACACTGCTGCCGGGCAATGTATTTACAGATGAGACAGAGCATGTTTATTATACATGGGAAAATGCCTTTGACAAAGAGGATGGCATCTGTATGTTTGATTTGAATTTTTTTGTCCGGGAAAACGGACAGTACCGCCGGTTTGAGGAAGTGCATTATGAAAAAGCCTATACGCGCGGCCAAATTAAAATGGCCCTGCGCCAGGCAGGTCTGCAGTTGTTGGGGGAATACGAGGATTTGACTATGCAGGCACCGCAGCGGCGAAGTGAAAAAATCTTTTATGTGGCGCAAAAACCGCAATAAAGGGACGGAGGCAAATATGGAACAGGATATTTTGACCAGGATTCAAAACAATTACCAGACCTTTAGCAAAGGCCAGAAAAAAATTGCGGATTATGTTTTGCAGCATTATGATAAGGCGGCGTTTATGACAGCCTATAAATTGGGGCGGATGGTATCAACCAGCGAATCGACGGTTGTCCGGTTTGCGACAGAACTGGGTTGCGAGGGATACGCTAATTTTCAAAAAGAGCTGCAGGAGATTATCCGCATGAAACTGACCGCGGTACAGCGTATGGAAGTTGCAACCAGCCAAATCGGAAAGCAGGAAATTTTGAAAACCGTAATGAGCAGCGATTTGGATAAAATAAAACAGACCATGGAGGAAATCAATACAGAGGTATTCAACAAGGCGGTAGAGGCATTGCTGGCGGCGAGGAAAATTTATATTTTAGGTGTACGAAGTTCTGCAGCGCTGGCACGTTTTTTGGGATTTTATATGAATTTGCTGTTTGAAAACACCTGTTTGGTGGATGCAACAAGCGTGAGCGAGGTGTTTGAACAAATCATGCGCATTGACAGCCGGGATGTGCTACTGGCTATCAGTTTTCCACGCTATTCCAAGAGAACAGTGAAAGCGGTGCAGTATGCCAAAAGCCGCGGAAGCAATATTGTGGCAATTACCGATAGTGCATCGTCACCCATAAACCAGTACGCGACGCACCAGCTCACAGCGCGCAGCGATATGGCCTCTTTTGTTGATTCCCTGGTTGCGCCGCTGAGTGTGATCAATGCGTTAATTGTGGCAATTGGAATGCGCAAACAGGAGGAAGTATCTCAAACGTTTGAACGGCTGGAGCACATTTGGGACGAATACGAAGTATACGAAAAATATGAAGAAGCACCGAATGGAAAGTGAGGAGGCATCTATGCCGGAATGTATTGTGATTGGCGGTGGCGCAGCCGGCATGATGGCGGCTGGAACGGCGGCGCAGACGGGGATTGATACGGCGATTGTGGAAAAAAACACTATGTTGGGCCGCAAATTACGCATTACGGGAAAAGGACGATGCAATGTAACCAACATTGCGGACATGGAAACCATGATGCAACAAATTCCTGGCAATGCCAAGTTTTTGTACAGTGCCTTTCGAAATTTTACGAATGAAGATACCATTGCTTTTTTTGAACAATGGGGAGTGCCGCTGAAAACAGAGCGGGGGGGACGCGTATTTCCGCAAAGTGACAAAGCAATTGATATTGTCAATGCATTGATTCGGTTCTGCCGGGAAAATGGTGTCAAAAGCTTGCAGGCACAGGTAGCGGAAGTGATGGTAACGGAAGGGCAGGTCCGAGGAGTGCGGTTGCAAAGCGGAAAGGCCATTGCCTGCCGCAGCGTCATTCTCGCAACCGGGGGGAAAAGTTATCCGCGCACAGGTTCAACGGGAGATGGCTACCGGATGGCACAGCAATTGGGACACCATATTGTGCCGCCTCGCGCCTCCTTAGTGCCGGTGGAAATAAAGGAAACCTGGGTGCATGCCTTGCAGGGGCTATCATTGAAAAATGTGCGTCTTTCTTTATATGAGGATAGCAGAAAAATCTGGGAGGAACAGGGGGAATTGTTGTTTACCCATTTTGGGCTTTCCGGCCCGCTGGTACTCAGTGCCAGCTGTCACATGCGCGGCATACCAGATAAGGCTTATGAACTGCGTATTGACCTTAAACCTGCGCTTTCGGAACAGGTTTTGCAGGAACGCTTGCTGCGAGACTTTGAGACGTATGCCAACAAGGATATTGTCAATTATTTGCCTACGCTGGTACCGCACAAATTAGTGGAGTATTTGCTGCGGCAAAGCGGGCTGGAGGCGCATACAAAGGTACATCAAATCCGGCGGCAGCAGCGGCAGAATATGGTGCATGCCTTGAAAGAGATGTGCGTGCCGGTCAGTGGGCTGCGGCCAATTGAGGAGGCAATTATTACAGCTGGCGGTGTGTCCACAAAGGAAGTGAATCCTTCTACAATGGAGTCAAAGCGGGTCCGGGGATTGTATTTTGCGGGCGAAGTGTTGGACGTGGACGCCTATACGGGCGGATACAATTTGCAGATTGCGTTTTCTACTGGCGTTTTAGCGGGGCTGCAAAAAGGGCAGGACCAGGCAAAGGTCGGTAAATGAACCGTAGCGTGGGCAAAATAAGAAAATAGCAAGCGTGTGGGATTTATGCAAATATTGATGTGGTATTACCTCAGCCTTAAAAGAAATTTCCAACGATTTGCCAGAAATCCATCAAAAAAATGTAAAAAAGACTTGATAATTCAAAAAAAATATGGTAAAATACTATGGTGACTTAGTGAGACTTAAGAAAATTGTGAAGTGGAGCTGATTAGAGAATGGAAATAGCAGTGAAGATTGTCGGAGTTTTGCATATTTTGATCGCCCTTGCCATCATTGCCGTTGTTTTGATGCAGCAGGCAAAAAAACCAGGCATGTCTGGTGTGTTGGGTGGAAACTTGGACAATTCGTATTATGGAAGAAATAAGGGGAGAACGCGTGATGGGGTTTTGATGAAAATCACGGCTGTGTGCGCGATTGTATTTTTGTGCACCTCTCTGTTTTTGGCATATAATTTTGCATTAACCAATCCCACTGAAGATACGGGTACTGCTGGAACAACGGATACCACAGGAATTGATGTTGGGGATACGTTGCCAATTGATGAAGATGGGAACGTAACGATTCCAGCGGAAGATGGAACGGGAGAGACAGGAACTGCGGCACAGGATGGTACAGCGGATACTGGTGCACAGGAACCAGCTAGTGAAGCAACGCAGGCACCGGCGGAATAATACAAACGGAACAGGAATAAAAGCTGTCTGCTAGGAGCGGGCAGCTTTTATTATATAGAAATGTGGTAACTTTTCCCGTGCAGGATGAATAGCCGGCAAATTTCACTGGTGCCATACAAAACATACACATGTTTGTTACAGAATGCGTGTAAAATAAGCCACGTCTAAAATGGAAGGAATGTTCATAATTTTGAATTTTTTGTAAACAATCATTTTCCCACGGAAAAGCGCTTGAATTTTAACGGGGCATATGATAGAATAGTGTATACCTGTAGAAAACAGAGGGCAGTAAAAATAAAAGACGAACCAGCGGAGGAAACCTGTGTTTGGATATATTAATGTTGCAAAAGATGAACTGAAAGTAAAAGAATGGAATACATTTCAGGCGTATTACTGTGGCCTGTGCAAAATGCAGGGGAAGTTGCTCGGCCCTGTGACTAGGTTGGGACTGAGTTATGATTTTGCTGTGCTTAGCGTACTGTTGGACAGCGTTATGGAATCGCAGGCAGAAATCGTGCGGTCTGGATGTATGCTAAATCCCCTGCGTAAACGGTGGGTTGCCCAACAATGCCCTGCGTTGGAATACTGTGCGTATATGAGCGTAGAATTGACATATTATAAAATTAAGGATGATATTTTAGACAACAAGATATCAGCTGGGCTTTGTGCTTTGCCGTTTTATGCTCTGCCACACCGCAAAGTGGCACGGGCATTTACAGAAAAAACAGTTGTGATTCAGGAGCGGCTGGAACAACTGCATCTTTTAGAAGAGCAGCAGTGCCATAATATAGACGAAGTGGCGGAACAATTCGCAAAAATTATGGAAGAAATTTTTGCTATGCCGAGCTTAGAAGACCGCGTGTTGCGGGTTTTGGGATATAATCTTGGACGCTGGCTATACCTGGCGGATGCCATTGACGATTTTGAAAAAGACCAAAAAAAACGGCAATATAATCCGTTTCAAACGTGGGAAGAAATTCAGCAAAGTGCCGCGCCGCTTTGGTACAACCTCAATGAAGCGGCTATGGCATACGAACTGTTGGATATCAAAAAGAACAAAGGATTATTGGACAACATCATCTATTTAGGGTTACATGGGACAACACAGCGGCTGCTTGCAAAATACGAAGAGCCGGCTGCAAATAGCAAAGTATCGGACGAGCAGCAACAAGCGTTGGAAAGGAAGAACGAACAATGAATCCATATAGCGTACTGGGTGTCAGCCAAAATGCGACGGAAGAGGAAATCAAAGCGGCCTACCGGAAATTGGTGCGGAAGTACCATCCGGACAAATACAAGGACAATCCGCTTTCGGATTTGGCTGCAGAAAAAATGAAAGAAATCAATGAAGCGTACCACATCTTGATGAAGCAAAAAAGCAGTCAAAATAATACGTATTCCAGTCAAAATACAAACCAGCAGCAGTATCAGGGAAACGGTGCTACTTCAGCTGAATTTACTGAAATTGAACAAATGATTCGCAATGGCCAGGTGGACGCAGCAATGGCGCGTCTGCGCGCTTCCGGCACCCGCAACGCCCATTGGTATTATTTGATGGGGCTTGCGTCACTGGAAAAAGGGTGGTACAACGAGGCTTACCAATCGTTTGCTTCTGCGATGCGTATGGAGCCGAACAATCCGCTTTACCAACAGGCGTTTATGCGTATGCAGCGCCAGGGCGGACAATACCGCGAAATGGGACAAGGGATGACAGATGCAAGTTGTTGCAGCTGCTGTACCAATCTGGTTTGCGCGGATTGCTGCTGTGAATGTATGGGCGGAGATTTGATTCCGTGCTGCTAAGAAGGGAGGAAAGGCAAAATGCCACCAATTACGTTGTTGATAAAGCCAGCCTCTAGCCTTTGTAATTTACGTTGCAGCTATTGTTTTTACCATGACGTTGCCAGCCACCGCGAACGGGCCTCCTATGGTATTATGAAAGAGTCACTTCTGGAGACGTTGGTACAAAAAGCGTTGCAGGAAGCAGAAGGGCAATGCATGTTCGGATTTCAGGGCGGCGAGCC
>CALLNG010000281.1 GCA_938005345.1 uncultured Clostridia bacterium | reverse complement strand
GTCGGCGGAGGAATCCGCACGGTCGATGATTTTAAGATGCTCCGCCATCAGACGGCGGGTTTTTGCCATGTGGCCGGGAAACCATTGCAGATTCATATCACTCTTCCTTTCTGGGCAGATTCTGCCGGTTTATAAACTACTTTAAAATGATCAATGGTAAAAAAACGCTGCCACTATGTGGGAGAACCCCAAGCAGCAGCGTTTGGTTTTCGTATACTCTATTGCGCCTCCATCGATTCCTCATAAGAAAGAGAACCCCAGCTATCCAGTGGCCAAAACCGGAATGAAGCTTTTCCAATAATAGAATCAAAGGAAACCATTCCAACATCCTGGAACCGGCTGTCTTTACTATGGTTACGGTTGTCTCCCATAACAAACACGTGATTTTCCGGTACAACGGCAGGAAAAGACATGTTGCCAAAGGTCCGTACACGTTCATTAATATATGGCTCATTGATAATTTCACCGTTTACTAGAACATCGCCTGTTTCTTTATTGATATCAATGGTTTCACCAGGCATGGCGATAATACGTTTCACATAAGGCCGTTCTGGGTCACAGTCCGGACGGAAGATAATAATATCTCCTTTTTCTGGTGTGTAGGCAAGACGTGTTACAATGAGCCGGTCATTGTTATGCAAGGTGGGCTCCATGGACTGTCCGTCCACGTTGACTAAGGTAAAAACAAAAGTGCGAATAGCCATTGCAATCACGATGGCGACCACGATTGCCTGCACCCACTCAAAAATTTCTTTTGCAAAACTGAAATTTTCCTTCTGTTCTGATCCCGGTACAGGGGACTGCTCGGCAGGAATATCCAGCATTTCTTCTGCGCTGCTAGACGAGTGGCTATCCACCGGTGTTTCTGTATCAAGCGGCTGGTCTAATAGATCAAAATCAGGTGTTTCCTCCGGCGCTGTTTCAGGCTCCGAAGGTTGGGGTGATTTGTTGGGTTCCTCCATATGTTCCCATCCTCCTTTTTTGAAATGGCATATTGGCCGGTTGAAAATATCGGTAAATGTGAAAATATGGCTTTGCCTCTTGTAAAAGGGAACCCCATACAGAAACAAAACCATATTCTTTTCCATTCCCAAATGGATTAGCTCAATTTTTCTTTTACTTTTGCAGCTTTACCAACACGGTCACGCAAATAGTAAAGACGTGCGCGGCGCACTTTACCGCGTCTTACCACGTCTACATTCACTACATTCGGCGAATGTAGGGGGAAGGTTTTTTCCACGCCTACGCCATAAGAGAGGCGGCGTACGGTAAAGGTTTCAGAAATTCCACCGTTTTTTTTGCGGATAACGGTTCCTTCAAACATCTGGATTCTTTCGCGGGATCCTTCTTTAATACGGTTGTGAACCCGAACAGTGTCTCCAATCTGAAACTGGGGCACTTCTTTTTTCAGTTGTTCATTTCCAACTGCTTTGACGATTTCTAACATGTCTTCATTCTCCTTATCTTCGCGATGTTCGTGTGCAATCGATGCACAGAGGACCATCCGTAATGCTAAAATATTATATCACAAGCTAAAATAAAATGCAAGCATTTTTTTGAAATTACGTGAAAGAATGGAGAAAAGCGGCAAAATATAAGGAAATTGCTTGGAACTAAGAAGATAATATTAATAAAAAATACCCGGTACGGTGTGCCGTACCGGGTATTTAATATATGTTAGCAGCAGCAATCATTGTCGCAGCAATTGTTGTTGTTATCGTTGAAGATCCAGAAGAACAAAATAACAGCTAAAATAATCCAGATAATAGCATTATCATCTCCAAAGAAACCGCCGTTGCAGCCCATATGTCCCGCCCCCTTTCTCTAGTTATTTTTCTTCAGCAAAAAAGCGGCAGGTACGAAGACCGAAAACCATTATGTACCTATCCGCCGCTTTTAGCCTTAGAGCCAAGGGGAAATGCGCGCTTTAATCACAGCAGCATTCGTTTCCGTTTCCGCCGCAGCCGCAAGAGTTGCAGAAGAAGAGCAGCATAAACAAGATAATGAACCACAAAATTGTGTCTCCACCACTGAATAAGCTCTTAAAATTCATACAAGAAACCTCCTTCATAAACATTTTCAATTCGGAATACAGACTACTGCTAGATTAGCAGCATTCGTTTCCACCCAACATGTTACAATTGCAAAGCACTACCAGGATGACAACCAGGAAGAATAGAATTTCACTTCCATTTCCACCGCATCCATTTCCGCCAAAACAATTTTTAAACATATAGATTCACCTCCGCTAAAAATAAATACTAATCTTTGCAGGTTAGCTGATCTTGCCTTCTCGCTATCATAATATGCAACGTGAAATAAATGGTTACGGCAAAAAGAAAAAAGTTTGAGGAAATCCAGGGGATATACACATCATATGGGCATCGCATCAATATAGTATATTTTTCTTAAGAAAAAAGTCATATGAGACGAGAAAAACTATATACCGCAAATATACCGCAAAATGTAGAAAAAAGTAGAATCTTTCTTTTTGTTTTTGTGAAAATTAAAAATTTGGTAAGCTATGAAATACATAAAGGAGAATATAGATATACACAAATTTTATAAAAAAAAACGGTAGACATTGATTTTAATCTGTGATATAATGAACGATAATCAAATCAGATGAGTTCAAGCTAGAAAACAGAGAGGCTTATAATTTTGTAACACGGTAACACGCCGGAAATCATGACATTCTGGAAGATAAAACAGTCAGAAAGGAGAGCGGCGTATGAGAGCGGTTATCACGGTAATTGGAAAAGACAAGACCGGAATCATTGCCAAAATCAGTGGATTGCTATTTCAGGAAGAAATCAATATATTGGATATTTCGCAGACCATCATGCAAGAACTGTTTACCATGGTTATGCTGGTGGATTTGTCAACCTCACAGACGGCTTTTGAAACTGTAGCCGCAAAATTGGAAACACTAGAAAAAGAACTAGGCGTTTCTATTCGGATTCAGCACGAAGACTTGTTCCAGTCCATGCACAGAATCTAACGCAATTTCATGAATAAAGCCCGCAACCGCAACATGCCTTTTGCATATTGCGGTTGTAAAACGTTTGAAGGAGGCGGCGGAATATGCTGAGTAACCGGGAAATTATGGAAACCATCCATATGATTTCAGACGAGAATCTAGATATTCGCACGATTACCATGGGAATATCTTTATTGGATTGCTGTAAAGATACCATGACGCAAATGCAGCAAAAGATTTATGATAAAATAACGCAAAAAGCGGAATACTTAGTGGAAACAGGCGAAAAAATTGAACGGGAATATGGTATTCCGATCATCAATAAGCGCATTGCAGTCACACCGATTTCGCTTTTGGCAGGAAGTGCAGAGGGAGACTCTGTAGTACTCGCCCAAGCGATGGACCGGGCGGCAAAGCAAACCGGCGTCAATTTTATTGGCGGATATTCCGCTTTGGTACACAAGGGGTATTCCGTGGGGGATGAAAAAGTCATTCGTTCCCTACCGCATGTTTTAAAAGAAACAGAACGGGTATGTGCGAGCGTTAATGTGGGTACCACAAAAGCGGGGATTAATATGGACGCTGTACATGAAATGGGCGAGTGCGTAAAAGCGGTAGCAGAGGCAACAAAGGAATATGATTCCGGCGGCTGTGCAAAATTGGTTGTATTCATGAATGCCGTGGAGGACAATCCGTTTATGGCAGGGGCATTTCATGGTATTGGAGAGCCGGAGTGCGTCATCAATGTTGGCGTGAGTGGCCCGGGCGTTGTACGAAACGCTGTGGCGAAACTTGGGAAAGAAGCATCGTTTGATGTGCTGGCAGAAACTATTAAAAAGACGGCGTTCAAAATTACGCGTATGGGGCAGCTGGTGGCGCATGAAGCATCACGCCGTTTGCAAGTGCCGTTTGGTATTGTGGATTTATCCTTGGCGCCTACTCCAGCGGTAGGTGACAGTGTTGCATATATATTGGAAGAAATGGGCCTTGAAAAATGTGGAACGCATGGTACGACAGCCGCGTTGGCACTGTTGAATGATGCAGTGAAAAAAGGCGGTGTGATGGCAAGCTCCCACGTAGGAGGGCTTTCGGGTGCCTTTATACCGGTGAGTGAAGATGCGGGCATGATTGACGCTGTGCGCAGCGGCGCACTTTCATTGGAAAAACTGGAAGCCATGACATGTGTATGTTCTGTGGGGTTAGATATGATTGTTGTGCCTGGGGATACGCCGGCATCCACTATTGCGGCCATTATCGCGGATGAAAGTGCGATTGGTATGATCAACAATAAAACAACGGCAGTGAGGATTATTCCGGCAGTGGGGAAAACTGTGGGAGACACGGTGGAATTTGGCGGGTTGCTGGGTAGCGGGCCGGTGATGCCGGTGAGCGGACACTCTAGCGAAGCCTTTACCCTGCGCGGCGGAAGAATTCCTGCACCGATTCATAGTTTGCGGAATTAATCGCAGCTGGGAAAAGGAGTTGGAGAGATATGGAACAGGTGATCAAACAAATACTAGATATGGAAAAAAAGGCGCATGATGTGGTAGAAGAAGCGCGGGAAAAGCAAACGCATTTGGATGAAGAAGTGGAACAGGTGGTTCAGGAACTGAAACAGGATTGGACCGCAAAGATGAACAAAAAGATTGCATCGTTGCGGGAACAGGAAAGCCAGATTACGAAAGAAAAATTACAGAAGCTGGAACAGAATACTGCAGAAAAAAAGGAAAAACTGGACCGGTTGTATCAAGAAAATGAAGAAAATTGGGTAAACATGTTGTTTGACGACATTTTTCGTTTGAGACAGTAGGTCACGCGGGAAAGGAGGGGCAAAAAATGGCTTTTTCGGGGCTATTGCGATATGGCGCTCTGGCGGCAAAACTGCAGTCAATGTCGGGAAAGCTGCTCCGCGAGCAACAGGTGAAGGAACTGCAAAGCAAACAAACGGTGACGGAAGCGGTCGGATATTTGAAACAGGAAACATCATACCGTGATGTACTGGCTGATATTCGGGAAGAAGAAGTCCACCGAGATTTTTTGGAATGGCTGTTGCATATCAGTGCATTTCAAGATTTTGTGAAGCTACAGCATTTTATGAATATTTCCGACCGCCGCTTTTTGCAGACTTGGCTGGTGCGGCATGAAATTGATATGTTAAAGTTGATTATTCGGCGCGTGGGTGTAGGAGAAGAATTTCACGAAATAATTTACCGTGTGCCAAGGGAATTTCAAGAAATTTCTAGAATTGATTTTAGCAAGGTGGAGCAGGCGAAAACTATTGATGAAATTATTGACGCATTAAAAGGTATTCCATATCAACGGGTTCTGCGGGCGGCATTTGAACAGGGAACGGAAAGCGGGCAGACTTCTTATTTTGACATGGAAACGCAGTTGGATATTTACTATTACACCAACTTATGGAAACAAATCAAGCGGTTTTTGCAGGGGAAAGACCAGAAAAAAATGGAGGAATATGTGGGCTATGAAGCGGATATATTAAATCTTTTATGGATTTACCGCAGTAAAAAATATTACCACATGCCAAATGATATCATTTATACGGTACTTATTCCAGTTCATGGCAAGCTGAAGGAAAAAGAAATCAAACGTTTGGTGGAAGCGGAAACGCCGGAGGAAATTGTAGCGATTGCAAAGGAAAATAAATATACCGATATTTTTAGCCAACATGAAAATGGCCTTTATGAACGAACGCTGCTGCAATTGCAGTTGAAATTGATGAAGAAAAGAAACGGTAGAAACAGCTACCAGCTCACAGCCGCGTTTGAGTATTTAACTGCGAAACAACTGGAAATTGATAATATAGGTTCTATGATAGAATGCATCCGGTATCAAATTCCCAAAGGGGAAATTTGGCGGTATGTAGTGGAAAGAAAGTAAGCAGGTGCAGATTTATGGCAATACAAAAAATGAAATTAATTCATATAATGGGGCCGGTGGATCTGTTTGACGACATAATGGAACGGTATGTAATGGACAGGGACGTGCAAATTGAAGATGCGATGAAGGTCACACATAATATTAAAGGACTTGAGCATTTTACGCAGGCCAACCCATTTAGCAATCTGTTTAAAGAATGCAAGGATATTTGCCAATTCCTAGAAATCCAACCGGACTATCAGCCGGGAGCAGCAAAACCGGAGGAAGCGGTGCCGGAATTGTTGGAACAACTGCGGCAGGAAATTATGAAAAAACGGGAACAGATAAAAGAGTGGACAAAACGTATTGGTGAAAACAACATTCTATGTAGCCATTTGGAGCATATGAGTGAAATTGATGTTCCGTTGGAAGAAATGTTTTCTTTTGAATTTATGCGGTTTCGGTTCGGTAGGATGACGCGGGAGTCCTATATGAAGTTGGTTACCTATCTGCGAAAAATGCCGACAGTATTTCTCAAAGGTGCGGAGGAAGATGGATATGTATATGGTATGTATTTGACGCCGCATAATTG
Source organism: uncultured Clostridia bacterium (assembly GCA_938005345.1). Classification (GTDB taxonomy): domain Bacteria; phylum Bacillota; class Clostridia; order RUG12999; family RUG12999; genus JAAWTG01. Next base: position 3,030 of record CALLNG010000281.1, on the reverse strand, counting down.
CCGCAAGCACGTAGATGACGTGTTTGCATCGCTCAACTTTGAACGTATACGGATTTCGGAAAAAGCAGTGGGAAAACCACGGGACGCCTTGTTAACATTGCGGCAGGAAAACGAATCGCTGCAAAAATTGATTGAACAAAACAATGCTGCAATTAAGCATAGAACGGAGCAGTTACGCCCCAAATTAATGGCGTGGTACAGTTATTATAAGCGTAAATATTATGTCTATGAAATCCGTGAAAAATCTGCCCATACGGAGGACAGTTTTTACATGGTGTGCTGGGCGGTACGGGAAGAGGCAAAACAGTTGGAAAAAGCGCTTGACAAGGAGCGTGATGTCATGGTCATGAGCCAAGACCCGGTTGAATTGGATAAAGAATTGGTGCCGCCAACCAAAATGAAAAACCGGAAATGGGCACAGCCGTTTGAAATGTTTGTGGAAATGTATGGCCTACCCAATTACCGTGAAATGGATGCGACACCACTGCTTGCCATCACCTATATTTTGATGTTTGGCATGATGTTCGGTGATGTTGGACAAGGGGCAGTACTGGCAATCGCAGGATTTATTTTATATCAATGGAAAAAAATACGGTTGGCGGGAATTGTGTCATGGGTGGGCGTAAGCGGAACAGTGTTTGGCTTTGTCTACGGCAGTGTGTTTGGTAACGAAGAACTTATTCCAGGTTTGATTCATCCCATGGAAAGCACCAATACATTATTGATTTTAGCTGTGGCATTTGGTGTAGTTATGTTAATTATCGCAATGATCGCAAATATGATTAATGCTGTGAAAATGGGAAACCGGGGCAGACTGTTTTTTGGACAAAACGGACTTGCAGGACTGATTTTTTATGTTGCCGTTATAGCTGTTGTGCTGGGAAGTATTACGAACGGCGCAAGTGTACCAGTTGTAGTAGGTATTTTCCTGTTTGGTATTCCGCTGCTGTTGATTTTTCTACAGAAACCACTGGGCGCGCTGCTGGACAAGAAAAAACATTGGTTACCGGAGCGTAAAGGCGAATTTATTACAGAAAACCTGTTTGAGTTATTTGAAATATTATTAAGCTATATTACCAATACCATATCCTTTATCCGTATTGGCGCATTTGCGTTAGTTCATGCAGGGATGATGATGGTGGTGTACAGCTTTGTTGAAATGGCAGGTTCCGGTGGACCAGTTGTCTTAATTTTTGGAAATGCATTTGTCATGTGTATGGAGGCCTTTATTGTCTGCATTCAGACGCTTCGTCTAGAGTTTTATGAGATGTTTGGCCGTTTCTTTGACGGAGATGGAAGACCGTTTGAGCCTTATAAAACAATTTTAAATAAATAAAACAAAAATTTAGGTGAGAAAGAAAAAGGAGAGGGTAATATGAGTACATTTGTAACGTTGGTGAGTATTGCATTGGTATTGTGTATTGCAGTTCCGGTTTTGATTTATGTCAAAAGCGAAAAAGGGGTAAAAGGCAAAAAAGTGACATTGTTTACCAATATTGGTATGTATTTTACGGTTATGGTTGCCTCTGTCATTGCAATGTGTACCGGAGCGGTAGGCGCAGAAACGGTAGACGCAGTTTCTACCGGGGCTGGTATGGGTTATTTGGCAGCCGGCCTAGCAACCGGTATGGCAACGATTGGCGCAGGTATTGCAGTAGGAGCAGCAGCATCAGCTGCGCTGGGCGCAATTAGCGAAAATGAAAAAGTGTTTGGTAAAGCGCTGGTATTTGTTGCGCTGGCAGAAGGGGTTGCACTTTACGGACTGCTGATTTCCTTCATGATTATCGGAAATCTATAAATCAAGCCGAAAGAAAGGCGGAACGTTTATGAAATTGTTTGTCATCAGTGACAATGTGGATACGCAGACGGGAATGCGGCTTGCAGGAACAGAAGGCGTAGTGGTGCATGAACGGGAAGAATTTGAAGATGCCATTCGGGATGTATTGAAAGATAAAGAAATTGGCGTGCTGCTCATTACGGAAAAACTGGCGAAGGATTTTCCGGAAATGGTATCAGAGTTAAAGGTAAGTGTTTCGCTGCCCCTGGTAGTAGAAATACCGGACCGGCATGGGACGGGACGTGCACCAGACTCCATTACGTCCTATGTAAAGGAAGCCATTGGCGTAAAGATTTAGAAAAAGGAGGGGTGCGGCCGTGAGCCAAATGGAAGAAAAATTGCATGTGTTCGAGCAGGAAGTGCTAGACGAAGCAAACCGGAAAAAGAAAGATATAGAGCAAGCGTTTGAACAGGAAAAAAGGGACCGCATCGCACAGAGAGAAAACGAAATCCTGACAAAGGCCTATCAGACGATTCAACGGGAACTTGGAAAAATTCGCAGAGAACAAAATGAATTGCTTTCCAAAGCGGTCAGTGACAGCAAACGGGAACTGCTGGGCTGCCGGAACCGTATTATTGATTCGGTATTCCGACAGTTATCCGAGCGTATTGAAGCCTACCGGAAGACAGGAGAGTACAAGACATTTTTGAAAGAATGCGCCCAGCAGGGGCTGCAGGAAGTTGGCAACGGAGATGTTGTTGTATTACTGGATGAACGGGACTTGGTATTAAAAGAAAGCCTTGTGCCACTTGGGGTGCCGGTAGAGCAGGATACCATGGAAATCTTAGGAGGATGCAGGGTGTTGAACCGGTCCAGTAGCCTCATGAGTGACAATTCGCTTGTCAAACGCATTGAGGAGGAAAAGGAACGCTTCCTGGAAGAAGCGGGATTCCGTATACAGTCTCTGTAATCAGGGCTGCGTTGGGAAGAAAGAAAAGATATCTTCCGCTGTTTTTTCGCTGTCCGTATTATGATGCGCGTGTACAGGCAAAAACAGTTGCATGACGGGGCGTTGCCCCTTATTGAATGGGGAAAGGTGTTTTTGAATATGGTAAAAGGAACAATATATGAAATCAACGGACCGGTTGTAAAAGTCAGGGACGTGAAAGGCTTTTCCATTTCCGAGTTGGTAAAAGTGGGCAATGAAAAGCTAATTGGCGAAGTGATTGGAATTGATGGAGAAAGCACCATT
>CALLNG010000280.1 GCA_938005345.1 uncultured Clostridia bacterium | reverse complement strand
AACTCGGCCCTTGTAATCTCTTCATCTCCCAGCAAGTTTCCGTTTTCATCCCCTGTTACAATGCCAAGTGACGTAAGGTCGAAAATCACTTTGTCTGTTACCGCAAGCGCTGACATGCTCCCCAAAATCATGCAGATAACAAGTATTGCGGATAAAAGCTTGTTGATTTTCAAATAAATCCCTTCTTTCTTTCAAAAATTCTCCCACTCATTTGATATTCCGCGAACATGATCCATCTCTCAAATGCGCTGCTTCGTCTGTTTACGGAATATAGTTTTGTATCTATCTAATTGATTTCTTTTGGCTGCTCATTTACTGTATTCTTCCTTCCCCACTCTTTTCTGTTTGATTTACTAACGGAAAAAAGGGGTAATGACCTTTTGTTTTTTTGTTCATTACCCCTCGCTTACTGCATAACTCCGTCACGATACTAGCGCATTTTACTGTTACCGCATATAGTTTATCAGTTCGTAAATCACTTTTGCCGCTTCCGCACGAGTACATGACTGCATCGGTGCGAAATTGCCATCACCCATGCCATTGATGATACCTGCTTTTGCCAGCTGATCAACAGCATCTTTTGCATAGTCGCTGATGGAATCCGTGTCGCCAAACATAACGGTTTCCCCATCCTGGTTTAAGGTTTTTCCCGTTACTTCCATTGCACGCTGTATCATTAACGCCATATCCTGTCTGACAATGGTCTGTCCGACACCAAACGCTTCTTCACTAATTCCCTGGACAATGCCGAGCTGTTCTGCGGCTGCCACATACGTCGCGTACCACTCGTTTGCATTCACATCGCTGAACGCCGTTTCCGCTTCCAACGCTTCAATGCCTAGAGCACCCAGCAGCATTTTCACAAATTCTTCTCTAGTCACGGATTGATTGGGCCGGAAGCTGCCATCACCCATCCCATTGACAATGCCCGCTTTTACCAGATCTGACACTGCCAAATCCGCCCATATTGCCTGGTCCATATCATGGAATCCAGAAAGTGTGCCGTTGCCAGACTGTGTAGGAGTCTGCGGTGTGTTCGGTACTGTTGCAGCATTTTCGTTGGTTCTCGTAACCGTACTGCCGTTGGTACGGCCGCCGCTTCCGCCGCCGGCAGTGCTGGTGGCTTTGAGTACTTTAACAGGCTCAAATGTCTTAGTACGCACTGCATCGCCGTTGGTGATGGTTGCTGTCAGTGTGACATATGTATCACTGCTGGGGCGGAATACCGTACCATCGGTACGAATGACACTTTCGTTTGAGGAGGACCATGTAACGGTGGAACCATAGGTTCCTTTAATACGCAAAATCAAATTGTTGACAATGGCTTGCAGATTGGAAGCGCCTTCAATCTCTAATTCACGCGTATCCCGCTCAATGGCAGGCTCTTCTACAACGTGTACGACACGCGTTGCCACGCCAATGTTACCCGCTGCGTCAGTTACACTATAGGTAACGACATAATCGCCAAGCACACCGGTATTCACACTGCTCGTGATGGCAATTCTGCTTGTCACATCCGTTCCATCATCAATTGCTGTTGCACCCTGTTCTTCATATTCGTAACCCTGCCAGACCTCAACCTCGGCTTCGCCGTTCAGTGTGACGACCGGCGGGGTAATGTCTTCGCCTTCTGCTACGACAATGACCGTCCGCGTTGCCTGCTTCGCTCGGTTGCCCGTTATATCCACAGCGTCATAGGTTACGGTATATTGCCCCAAGATAGCGGTATTTACCGTTTCTCCGCCTATAGTAACAGAAACATCTGTATCCAGGTTATCAATTGCATATGCTCCAGGGTCTTCCCATGTGCTGTTCTGATGAATGCGAACCACAGAAGCACCGTTGAGATAAATGACCGGCGGTTCCGCATCGTGTTCGTGTACAACGACTGTCCGAGTAACCGTTTCCGCCGCGTTGCCCCAAGCGTCCTTCACGTCATAGTATAGCGTATAGGTTCCTGTCTTCGAGGTATCAACCGTATCACCGGATACTACAACCAGCGGGGTCAAATCAGCGCCTGTCTCATCCAAAGCAGTCACACCCGGGTCTACAAAGGTTGTTCCTTTTTCTACCGACAGGCGTTGCGCACCGTTCAGGGTAAGTGTTGGCGCAGCGTTTGCCGCATTATAAAATTCCAGTTCATCTATATACCAGGTCCCGGTAAAGGTCGATGATGTTTCATCTATATACAGTCGTACTCGGCGCGCCGTCACGCGGTCAAACGACAGGGAGATCTGGTCAAGACTGTTGCCTACGGTTACGGCTGCAGCCTCCTGCCAATCACCGTCTCCAGACTCTGAAAGCGTATATTCTACCTTGAAATGTCTGATCTTTGCCGCCGATGTGCCATGGGCATACATGCGCATCATCGAAATTTGGTGTTCTCCTTCCAAATCTATGGTATAAATAGCCTCTGTGGAATATCCCATCCCTTGTGCCCATGTGTTTGCATCTCCATCCGTCAAGTTAGACCCCGGATAACGCCAGTTCACTTGTCCGCTGTCGACAACGCTCTTTCCAAGCGCTATATTTCCCACTGGTACATAATTGGATGCAATGACCGCAGCATCACTCTTCGGTGTTATCATCAGCTTGATATAGGTGCCGCTGTCCGCGCCGGTCAGGGTGTAGGTCGCGCCCGTTGCACCAGGAATTGCCGTATAGTCACCATTCAAGGTACTGGCGCGCATCCACTGATAACTGGCTCCGTTTTCTGGATCATATCCATTCCATTCATAGCTTGCGCTCAGTACGCCGCCCATCAATGCGGAGGTATAGTCTATTGCCAAACTTTTGTCAGCTTCTTCCACCTTTTTCCATACTCGAATGCTATAAAATCTGGCATATTGTCCCGCTAAGGGCGACCCCTGAAACTGCGTTCCCAATTGTGCGACATTTGTCACACCTGCATTCCTCGTATAATACTGGTGAGGGTGTTCCTCTCTGTTCATGTATAAATTGATGGATTCTGTTGATGTGTCGTAAAGCACTCCGGCCGCCGTTTTTGCTCCTTGCGTATAGGGCGGTCTCTGCGATGACGAAATATCGCTCCCCGCAGAAGTCGATGTTGCCGAGGTGCGCAGCATCCATCTGATGCCGCCCTGTGCGCTTGTCGACGCCCGCATTCCGGTAACATCTGTGCCGTTTTCGTCTCTCAGATAGATAATGTCCTGCGCAGTGCCCATCGTGCCGCTGTCAAAGTTGCTCTTGAACACATACTCAATATAATAAACCCCATCATCGGCAATCTGCGACAAATTATAGACGAATGGATTTGCTATCGTCTTTCCAGTCACCGAAACAAATGTCAAGGCGCCATCCTGGATTTCTACCCTCCAGTCTGTGCCGTCTACAGCGTTGTTGATTGTCCAGCGTTCATCTTCCAGATGGTCAAACACCGCTTCGTCATACAGAACCCACTCGGAGGACAAATTGCTGTAATCCGGCAGTTCCAGATCATCTGTTACATCTGCACCATCTGCCGCTATCGTAAATGTCATGTTGACCAAGAGCAGCATACTTAAAACAATGGCTGTTATTCTACGCATCGTTCCTCCCCCTTTTATTTCCACTTATAAATGACCGCTTCTCTGCTAATATCATAATATAACTTTACAAACACCATGGAGGCATTTTCTGGATCCATTTCATAGGAGATCATGTCATCTCCTGTTGCAAGACGCGTTTCCTCCTCCGCCATGTCTACCAGATAAATTCTTGGAAAGCCGGGAAGCAGGTACGGTTCCAAATCGCTTGTTTTAGGATTGTCCGCCACAGACAAATCCGTTAAGAGGGTGCCCACTGTCGCGAATTTTTGATAAACCATACCATAGGCTAGCTCGCAGCTGCTGGCTGCCCCACTCAGGAAAGGCTCCGTATCCTCCCGTGGCTGGAATAATATATTGAGGGCGTCAATTCTCCCCAATGAATCGGTGTGAAATACTACAACATCTCCATACTGCAAATCCGGAAGCGTCGTATCCGGCACCACGTTATAGCTTACATTGCTGCCTTCATAGACCATATAAATTCTGGGTACACTTTCGTTATCCTCAGTCGTGCTCTGTGTAATCTTTTGTATAATCCCAATGGAGTTCGTCGTGTCCACATTGGTTGATATTTCAGTTCCATCGCCGGTCAAGCTGCTTTGCTGGAAGTTGCAGACAACCGAAACCACCCCGTCCACGCAGTCATAGGCAGCGACATCAAAGAAGAGGTCATGCGTAAAGGCATTGGATGCAGTATATAGTCTTTCGTTTTCCGCATCAGCAGGAATGTTGAACATGATGGTATCGTTATTCCAGATGAAATTATTAACGGGTGTTCTGCCGGAAAACTTACCCACTACTTTATATCGTTTATTTGCAGCGGGATAGGTTATTTCCAAGCCTCTGCCGTTTTCTTCCTCATTGTTTACCACGGTATCCACTTCTGTTACTTCGCCCGCTTCATTGGTTTTATACACAATTACATAATTCTGTTTTGTATATGCCGCCGCAATATTTGTGTCCGTACCGGTATAAAGTCCTGCAGGACGTACATTTTCCAGTTCCGAAAACCGCTGATACAGATCCGTTCCGTTTTGACCGCTAATCCCGTCTATGGTAAGTTTTGCTGCCGTTTTCAATGTCAGTATCGTACTTGACTCCACCAACACTCTCATTTCACAAGTGGTGGATATACCGCTTGACATACCATATTTGACCAGATACGCATAATTGCCGTTGGAACCAGTTTTGCCGCCTACATTAGCCGCAGCAATTTTGCCGTCTGCATCAAGATAGAAACTGCCGCTGTCGTTCAACGATATCTGGTATTTGGGTTCGGTGTTTGTTTCCAGGAATGTTTTCAGGCTTTCTGCCAGTTCCAATTCCTGATCCTCCACCGTGATGGTTTTATCGCTGACGGCTGTGATGGTTCCGCTGATTTTGCTGCTGATTACGGTAATTTCAGCTCTCGTTTTTCCTTTATCCTCTTTTATTGCTAGTACATTCCATTCTTGGAGATCGCT
>CALLNG010000279.1 GCA_938005345.1 uncultured Clostridia bacterium | reverse complement strand
AAAAAGAAGGGGTTAGTGTTTGGGCACAAACCGATGCAGACAAACATTTGATGCCACTGGTTGTAATGACGGAAGAAGAAAATGAAGAATACTCTAATATTATGAAAGATGTTGACGTATTCCGGGAAGAAAAACTAGCGAAATTTATTACAGGCCAGGAATCGCTTGATACGATTGACAGCTATTTTGAGACGCTTAAGAGCCTCAACATTGAACGTGCAATTGAATTGAAACAGCAGGCATATGACCGTTATTTGGAACGCCAGAATGAACAATAAAAAATTTTATAATAATTATAAAGCAATTCTAAAATCCTAGAGTGGTTGAAGTTGCTCAAAAGGTTGGACTTTTAGCGTAGTAGTCAAAACTGGCTACTACGCTTTTTCCATAATGGGAAATAGTTCAGTCGGTATTTCACTGGATGCAGTATTTTTAACATAGATACAATTTATGGAAAATGGAATGCACAGTGAATGCATGAAAGGGTATTTCCAATTAAAATACTATCTTTATTACATAGTTTTATAATTTGAAACGTATTAAATTAGAAATTGTTACATCAGTTGAATTTTAGTTGCTTGACGTATGAAATGTAATGTTGGTATAATAAAAGAAGAACAAATTTGTTAAAAAAAGGAGGAGAAGAAAATATGAAGAAACAAGCCTTGACAGCAGTACTATGTGTCGGACTAGCCGCCAGCCTGCTGAGCGGTTGTGGCAACAATGGTGAAAGCAACACCACGCAAACGAATGAAAATCTAATTCCAGAGGTAACGACATCTGATACGTATCCTATTTCAACAGATGTGGAACTGGATTGGTGGGTAAGTCTCAATGCAAATGTAGCGGCATATGCGGGAAGTATGAATGATACGTATATGGCGGAGTATTTGCAGGAAGAAACGGGAATCAAAGTGAATTTCATTCACCCTGCTACGGGCCAAGAAACAGAGAAATTTAACCTGATGGTGGCATCACGTGATATGGAAGATATTGTTGAAACCAACTGGTTTAGTTATACTGGTGGCCCGGACAAAGCAATCAATGACAAGGTAATATATCCGTTGAATGAAATTTTGGAAAAGGTATCTCCAAATTTAAAGAAATATTTTGAGGAAAATCCACAAATTGCAGGGCAGGTGCAATCGGAAGCGGGACAGTATTATATCTATCCCTTTATCACAAAGGATCCGCAACTGCGTGTTTTCATGGGATTTATGATTCGGCAGGACTTGCTGGATAAAGCAGGACTTGAAATGCCGGAAACAATTGATGAATGGGAAACCACGCTGAAGGCCTTTAAGGATATGGGTGTAAAAACACCGATCACTTTCCAGTTTAAAAATGGTACCATGGACCTGCTCCAAAACTTTACTGGAGCATTTGGAATTATGAGCGGCTGGTATGTGGAAGACGGCAAGGTGAAATTTGGACAGTATGAGCCAGCGTACCGAGACTATCTCACTACGATGGCGCGCTGGTACCAGGAAGGCTTAATTGATACAGAATTTCCGGATGAAGATAATAAGAGAATTTCGGCTGCTGTTATTAATGGCGATGTCGGCGTTGTTGGTGGTTATAACGGTGCAGGGTTTGGAACATGGATTCCGGCATTAAAATCTACAGTTCCGGGTGCCCAGTTAGTGGGTGCGCCTTATGTTGCACAAAACAAGGGCGAAACCCCATTTACAGGGCAGATGGCAGGCGAAGTTAGCGGGAATGGCGCAGCAATTTCTACAAGCTGCAAAAATATAGAAGTGGCTGCTCGATTACTGGATTATGGATATAGTGAAGCGGGACATATGATGTATAACTTTGGCCGGGAAGGCGTTTCCTATACAATGGAAGGCGATGTGCCGACCTACACAGATATTATAACAGATACCGAGAAAAATGGCGGATTGTCTGTCAGCCAGGCAATGAGCAAGTATATTCGTGGTTGCTACAATGGGCCATTTGAACAAGATAAGAATTACATTTTGCAGATGCTTCCGCTAGATGAACAAAAAGAAGCAATCAGTGTTTGGGCGCAAACGGATGCCGCGCAGCATATTATGCCGCTAGTGGTCATGACGGAAGAGGAAAACGAAGAATTTTCTAATATTATGAAAGACGTTGATGTATTCCGTGAAGAAAAACTGGCGAAAATTGTGTCGGGTCAAGAATCAGTTGATACGATTGACAGTTATTATGAAACCCTCAAGAGTCTCAACATTGAACGTGCAATCGAATTGAAACAGCAGGCATATGACCGCTATATAGAACGGCAAAACCAACAATAAGATAGATAGTTTTGTTTTCATAAAACTAAAAGGATAGCCCCAAGCAATATATTTGTTTGGGGCTCACTTATAAAAATGAAATGCGAAAATAACGAAACGTAAATGAATACAGAAAATCAAAAAACTATAGAAAAGATAATTTAGAAAATTTTATCAAATAAACGGTTATAACTACCTAATCACACAATTTTTCTACAAATTGATACAAGATTCAGTATTTCGTTCCTTGACGGGAGGAATACAATACGGGTATAATAAAGTAGCAAAAGAACGGATTTATCCTTAAAAAGGAGGAGAAAGGAATATGAAGAAACAAGCCTTGGCAGCCGTGCTGTGTGTTGGACTGGCCGCCAGCCTATTGAGCGGCTGTGGCAACAACGGAACAGACAACAATACTGCTCAAACAGGAGAAAACCTGATTCCTGAGG
>CALLNG010000278.1 GCA_938005345.1 uncultured Clostridia bacterium | reverse complement strand
TGTTCTGGCAGTTTTCTGTCTGGCCGGAATAAGACAGATCAGAAAAAAAGATGTTTTATAGAAAAGGGGGATGGTTATGGCCCGAATGCCAGACGGCCGTACCCTTCGACGCTGCCCGGACGTTATGGATATCACGGAGATGTGCCGTGTCCTGGACATCAGCACCAAGACCGGCTATCGGTTGCTGAAAAACGGAGACATTTCATCATTGAAGATCGGTAGGGCCTATCGGATTCCCAAAGCCCATCTCCTGGCGTATCTCAAGATTAGAAAAGCAAGCGGGCTATGGTAGCCCCTCCATAACCTTGCCGCCCGCATGCGCCGGTGCTATGCTTGGTCTGTCAACGGCAGGAATCCAGGCTGCAAAAAGGAGGGACAACCATGATCGCAGGACACCTGCAAGAAAAAAAGGGCTTGTACTACATGGTCCTGAGCTATAAGGACAAAAGCGGGAAACGGATATCAAAATGGCTGCCGACAGGATTGCCCGTGAAAGGGAACAAAAAACGCGCCGAAGACATGCTGATGGCCGCCCGCGCCGAATTTGTAGCGGGAGAAGCCGCTATTGACCGCGATATGCCGTTTTCCAGCTATCTTGTCCAATGGATGGAGATCGCGCGGAGCACCTTAAAACCCAACACGGCTGCCGGATATGCGAGCATGATTCAGAATCCGATTGCACCGTACTTTCAGCAGCGGGGCATCACGCTGGGCGGATTGCAGGCGGTAGACATTCAGATGTTCTACACCAGTCAGCTCAAACGCGTATCCGCCAATACCGTCATCCACTACCACGCGATCATCCACAGGGCGCTCAAGTACGCTGTCAAGACAGACCTCATTGATGTCAATCCGGCGGACAAGGTGGAGCGGCCCAGGAAGGACCGGTTTACCGCCTCGTTTTATGACGGCAACGAAGTGAACCGGCTCTTTCAGGCAGCGCGGGGAACCCCGCTGGAGCTGCCGGTCATGCTGGCGGCATTCTACGGACTGCGCCGCAGCGAGGTGGTGGGGCTCAAATGGGATGCGATTGATTTTGAGAACAAAACCATCGCCATCCGGCACACGGTGACGGCCTGCGCTGAAAAGGGCAGGCGCATCGAAGTGGCGGCCGATACGACTAAGACGGCCTCCAGCCGGCGGACCCTCCCGTTGGTGCCGGCTTTTCAAACGAAGCTGGCCGCGTTAAAGGAGCAGCAGGAGAAGAACCGCATACTGTGCGGCCGCTCCTATTGCACGGATTACCTGGGCTACGTTCTGGTGGATGCAATGGGAAACCGCCTGAAGCTGAGCTATATCAGCACAGCCTTTCCTGCACTGCTCAAGCGCAACGGGCTTCGGCCCATCCGCTTCCACGACCTGCGTCACCCGTATGTCAAGCACACGACAAAAAAATATAATTCTGAAAAGCAGAAAACCCAAGCTACCAAGATTGTGGATTTGATAGCCTGGGGTTTCTGTTTTTGTATCGTCAGTTATTCAAAGAGGTCATGGACCTTGTAAACAATCTCAATGCGGTTGTCGGGGAATACATATACCTTTTCAATCAGCAGATCGGTCAGCTCGGAGGTCAGCGCATCCGCTTCTGCAATCGAGTGAACAATCTCCTGCCGGTTGCTTTGGCGGGCCTGTTCTTCTCGCTTCAGCTTTGCCTGGGCGGTGACAGCAGCATAGGCATTTTTGACTTTCCGTATTTCTGCGTCATACAGGTCCTCCAGAATGGGCATATTCTCCGGGCGCGGATCGTTGAGGTAGTCCTGATAGACCAGCCGCACACAGCGGTCAATGATGGTTTTCTGTACCGGCTGTAATCCGTCCTTTCCGCCCACGATCAGCTCGCACAGCGACAAGATGAAGTCGCTCTTCAGCGACAGCGGGCTTTCATCGTCCGAATAGTCCAGGTTCAGGTCCATCGGGTTGATGTAGTTGGTGGAGGTGGGCGAAATCTTGATGACCTGCCCATATGTAATATCATCGTCAGGCCCGAACATACGATCCCCATAACCATCAAGATATCCCATTTGGGTCAAAAGCTCAATGCTAGGTGCTGCCCAGTGCGTACTGGGTACGTCGTAAAATAAACTCTGCGTTTGCTGTGGCAGAATATCATCATATCCCATCGCACGAACTGCCACCACTGCAAATTCTGCACGTGTCATTGTATTATCAGGACGGTAGGTACCATCCAAATAACCGCTAATTACGCCAACGGACATCAAATTATATATCGCTTCTTCATATTGAGTACCACTCACATCCGCTGGAATATCCTGAAACTGGTTTGATGACGGGGTTTGCGATGGTGCGGCGCTAGCCGTTGGTGTTGGCTCTGGCTTCTTTGCCTCCTGAACTATTATTTCATAAAGGCCAATACTATCCGTGCACTCGTCATCCATGATGGCGCTCCAGCGGAGATAGCGGGCCTCAATTTCATCAAATGTTTCACTCTCCATTTGTCCCGGTGTATAACGTTCCGCTACCTGCGTCCAACTGTTCTCATCTTGAGACACTTCAATGGTATAACTTTCTATATAATCATTGTTGTATAAATTCAAATCCACTCCGGCTATTTCCTGTACACTCCCTAAATCCATCCAAAACCAGATGTCCGCATCAATGGTGTCGCACATCCATGCGGTAGAAGTATCACTGTCCACTGCATAATCCACTGGGTTATCAGTTGTTTCTGTACTCGCCTTAACCGCACCTGACTGAACCGCTGCGCCTACCGGAAGCTGCATTCCAAAAGAGAACAGCATACATAAGGTGAGCAACATGTATATGGGTTTCCGCCAATTTTGCATAGATTATCCTTCCTTTCCGATGGTCCTGTTAGACCGTTTATCCTCATCTGTCAATAAATGCGCTATCTCCCATACACCTCAAATTCGTTAATGTTCGGATTTCCGCTGTCCATTTCGTCAATGCAGAGCATCACATACCGGGTTGGGAATGCCTTATCTGCCCGAATAATGAGGTCGGTATCCGCAGTAGATGGACTTTTTTGAATCACCCCATCCTCTGCGCGGTTCCACGTCTTACCACCGTCCGTTGACCAAGAAATTCCTGTTGCCGTACGCCACATAGACTCCGGTGCATCTGTTGAACAATATTTAATGCGAATTTGCTTGGCCATGCCCTGAAATTCGGCTACACGCATTGTCTTAACGCTCTGCACCTGCTCTAAATCTACTTTAAGCCAACCATTTTTTACGTTTTTCTCCCCTGCCCAGCGCGAAGAACGGTCTCCGTCCACTGCCTTTGTTCCATCATACCCATCGCTGTATATGCCGCTTTGCGTTGCCGGCCTGCCCAGCGCCAGGTTGGTTCCGTAGCTTTTGATGACTGGTTGCGTGGATACCTCTGTTTCTTGTTCCTCATCCTCTGCTCCGGCTGGTTTTTCTTTTGAAATGTTATCTAACTGCTTAAACTGAAAATTCTTATCCTCCATGATAATGTTAAAGTCCGCGAAGTAAATTGTGGTATAGCCAAAACCATCTGCTTCATCATAAATACCACGGTAAAGCCCCCACTTAGGACGGTTAATCTGCGTTTCAATTGCCGGTTGATCCGTTTCTGTCACAACACCGGTCACTGGATCTTTTACCTCCGGCCGCCGCCACATGTCCCGCTCTCCTGCATAAGACATAAGCAATTCTCCAGTTTCATAATTATACAGTTCCATTGTGACATACCCGTCATCCTTATTGAGTGTACTGACAGTTGCTTCTACCCAAGTCCCCTTGATTTCATCAATGGGGTATTGCGCAAGCACTTCCGTAGTATCCATATTCGCACCAATTTTTACATGCCGGAACCTTAAATAATCATCAGCTATGGTGAAGGTAAGAAGCGGAGCACCTGCCTCTCCGCCATCTGTAGCTTTAATCTGAAAGATGTGGAAAAATCCGCCGGGTGAACCGTCCACGACTGGGTCAATCCAGAATTTCCAGTTATACGTGAAAATGTCTCCTTCCAATGCCTTAATCTCGTCCGGCGAACTTTTGTATCCCTTTATTTCGTTACGCTGCCTGTCGCGGTTAGAGCCATCAAAGTCCTCTTCATAGGAAGCATCGTGCAGCAGAAATTGAAAACAGTTCCCAACCGGCTCTATGTAAGCCGGAAGAATGTGTCCTGAACTTGGGCCATCTACCGGACTGCTGCCAAGCGCCTCCTTAAAAATCTCATAAGGATCGCGCCCTGACTCTGGGTCTTCTGCTTTGATGGTAGTGACAGTCCTTGCTGAAACCGGAACCATAAGTGATACCATCACCGCCAAAATCAACAAAATTGCCGACCAGCTTTTTTTCATGTTACATCCCTTCCCTTCTAAAAATTGATAGGAGCTCCACTCCCCTTCACCCGTTTTATTCCTGTGCTTGACTTTATCCTATCAAAAAGAACAAATTTATTCAATGAGACAAAATTATGTTTTTAGGGTGGTAATTTTCAGATTCTCACAAAATCGCTGGATTTTCCCAAAATCCTATTATAAAATGAATATAACACAATATGAAGAAAAGGGGGGCTACACTCCAAATAGTGATGCGTTCTCCTGGAAGGGATGTTTTCTCATTATGAAAAAAGCGTTTATGAACCTCAGTCTACGCTATAAGCTATTGACATTCTTCCTGCTAATTATTCTGGTTACAACACTGTCAACAGGGGGGACTTTGTATGCCTATTCAAAAAAAAGTGTGAAAAATTATGCTACAACCCTCCATGATGAATCTCTCCGCCAATCTGCCAATTATTTAAACGAAAAGTT
>CALLNG010000277.1 GCA_938005345.1 uncultured Clostridia bacterium | reverse complement strand
GGATTGTTACTTTAAGTAGGCAAGACCAAATAACTTACACTTTTTTTAGTGTATCTTATTTGGTCTTTATTTTTTGTTAAAAAAAGAGTAACAATTATTAGATAAGCAAGGAAAGGAAATAATATGAAAAATAAAAAGATAAGTAAAGTTGTTTTATCTGTATTGACGTCAATGTCAATGCTTAGTTCGTATTCAGCAATGGTTTTTGCTGAAAATACGACTCAAGGTGCAACTTCACAAGTTGCCCATGAGTATGATTTAGTTAAATTAGATCGTAATGGTGATTTAATTGTTAATGGAAGTTTTGATAATAATGGTGCTTCATGGTCTAAAACAGGTACAGGTACATTTGGAAATGATAATGGAAATTATTATGGAAAGTTATCATCAAATTCTAATAATGCCGCAGTTTATCAAGGAGTAAGTTTTAAGAAAAATACAGATTATGTTGTTAAAGGAAAAGTAAAAATTTCTAATGCGAAAGGTCAAGTATTTTTAGCAGTAAAAAATGGTCAATTAAGTGCAGGATTAAAAGATAATAATGGAAAAACGATTGAAACGACGATTTCTTCATCAGAAGATAAAGCAGGTCAATATCAAGATGTAGAATTTACTTTTAATTCAGGTGATAATACTTCTGGATCTATTGCTTTTATTAAATGGACAAATACAAATGGAAATCAAGATATTATTGATGAAGAAGTATGGATTGATGATGTATCAGTTAAAGCAGTAAGCGATGCTTCAGAAGATGATCAATATGAAATGGTTTGGGCTGATGACTTTAATGAAAATCAATTAGATACATCAAATTGGGATTATGAATTAGGTTCTATTAGAGGTGTTGAACAAGAACATTATGTTAATGATCCAGAAAATGTTTATGTTAAAGATGGTCAATTAGTATTACAAGTAACTAATCGTGATAAAGAAGATCAATATAAAAATCCAAGAGGAAATAGACAAGTTATTTATAATTCAGGAAGTGTTAGAACTCATGGGAAAAGAGAATTTTTATATGGAAGAATTGAAATGAAAGCAAAACTTCCTAAAGGAAAAGGTGCTTTCCCTGCTTTTTGGACATTAGGTTCAGATTTTACGTTAGATGGTAGAATTAGCAGTGAACAAGGTGCTTCGTGGCCAGTTTGCGGTGAAATCGATATCATGGAAATGATTGGTGCAGAAAATGAAGATTTAAATGGAAAAAGTAATAAAAAAGTTTATCAAACTTTACATGCTGGTTCAGCTACAGATGTAGATCATTCAAAATCTATTTCAACATATACATTACCAGAAGGAATCTTTAATGATGATTATCATATTTTTGGTCTTAATTGGTCTAAAAATAAAATGGAATTTTATGTTGATAATAAAATTGTAGGATCTATTGATTATAGCAATAATGAAGAATATAAAAGATGTTTTAACAGACCACAATATATTCAAATGAATCTTGCAACTGGTGGAAACTGGGCAGGAGATGCTGGAGATAATCTTGCAGGGCAAAAATATGAAATTGATTATGTTTATTATGGTCAAAATGCTCAACAAAAAACAGATTCTAAAGAATACTATGAAAATGCAATCAAAATCAATGGTGAACATGATGTGACAATGACAGAAGGTGAAACACCTAATTTATTAGAAGGTGTGACTTCTGATCAAGATAGTATTTTAGATTATTCAATTGATAATGAATATTCATTTAAATCAAAAGGTGGACTTACTTCTGTTGATTTAGTTTGTTCAGGCAAAAATGATAAACAAAGTTTAAAGAAATTAAAACCAGGTAAATATAACTTATACTATACAGCTAGAAGTAGTACTGATTCTACAAAACCATCAACAAGAAGAGCAGTTATACTTACTGTTTTACCTAATGATAAACAAGATTTAATTGAATTAGATCGAGAACTTATTAAAAATGGTTCTTTTGAAAATGGTACAAATCCTTCATCAGGATATGAAATAAATAGTCGTACATCATGGCAAGTTACAAATGCAAGATTTACAAAATGGCCAGGATGTTCATATGAAGGAAGCTGGTGTGGTTTTTTACCAGAAAATAATAGAAATGCTAATATTTTTCAAACAGTTAATTTAAAGAAAAATACAAAATATAAACTAAAGGCAAAAGTGCAATTAACAGAAGTAGGACAAACAATGTTTGTCAACTTAAAAAAGAATGCACAATATCTTGTAAATAACAATGAAGTTACAGTAAAATGTACAGAAGAAAATAAAGGACAATATCAAGATATTGAATTAGATATCGATACAGGAGACCAAGAAAGTATTTTTAATGGTAAAAATTCTACTGATTTAACAGTTTGTTTTATGAAATGGACTGAATCAACAAGTGATGCTACATATAAAGGAAAAGTATTTATTGATAATGTTTCTTTAACAGAAGTGACAAATGAAGATGACAATTATAATCTTGTATGGGCTGATGAATTTAATGAAAGTGAATTAGATAAAAAGAATTGGGGTTATGAATTAGGACATATTCGTGGTTTAGAACAACAACATTATACAAATAGTAAAGATAATGTTTATCTTGAAGATGGAAATTTAGTTATTAAAGCAACAAATAGAAAAACAGAAGATCAATATGAAGTAACACAAGGAGATACAACAAGAAAAGTTATTTATGATTCAGGAAGTGTAAGAACTCATGGTAAACAAGAATTCTTATATGGAAGAATTGAAATGAAAGCTAAATTACCTAAAGGTCAAGCAGTATTTCCAGCGTTTTGGACCTTAGGTTCTGATTTTCATTTAGATGGTAACATTGCTCAAGGTATTGGATGGCCCGATAGTGGTGAAATAGATATCATGGAATTAATTGGTAATGGAACTGCTGGTGGGGTTAATGGTAATAAACAAGTTTATCAAACACTTCATTATGGTACTAATGGTGAAGATGATGGAAAGTATGCTGGACATGGTACTTGTTATACATTACCAAGTGGTATCTTTAATGATGATTATCATGTTTTTGGAATCAATTGGTCAAAAGGAAAAATTGAATGGTATGTAGATGATCAAATTGTAAGAACAGTTGATTATAGTGATGATCAAAGAGCTTTAGAATGTATTGATAGACCACAATATATTGAATTTAATTTGGCTTTAGGTGGAGCTTGGCCTGGTGCTGCAGGTGAAAACTTAGCAGGAACAAAATTTGAAGTAGATTATGTTCGCTATGCTAGAAATGAACAACAACAAAAAGATGCGGATACTTTCTATGCAAATGCTTATAAAATTAGTGGTGAAAAAGATGTTACGATGACAGAAGGAGACATGCCAGATTTATTAGCAGGCATTACTGTTGATGAAGGAACTGTTGTTGATTACTCTATTAATGATGAACCAATGTTCACAAATGTTGGTGGAAACACACATGTATCACTATTATGTACAGGTAAAGATGATCAAGAAGCCTTAAAATCATTAAAACCAGGAACATATAATTTATATTACACAGTATATGAAAAAGGAAATACAACAGCTGCAAGAACAAGAAGAGAAGTTTTACTTACAGTTGAAGAAAGAATTTTCGAAAAAGATTTAGAAAAATCTGGATTAGAATTAAATGGTTTCGTTGGTGATACATTAGATACAATTAAATTACCTGAAGGTTGGGTATTTGAAAATCCAAAAGAAAAAATCACAAAAGATACAAAAGAAGTAAGTGTTAAATATTCAGGAATTGATGGTAAAGTTGGAACAGCTTTAATTAATGTTCAAGAAAGAGCACAAATTATTGCTGGTGAAAATAGTAAATATGATGTTAAAGATTCAAAACCATTGAAAATTACAATGAATGTTTCTAAAGGAAATGTTTTAACAGTATTTGTTAATGGTAAAGAATTAGATACAAAATACTATACAATTGAAAATGTTTCTAACAAAGTAAACATTATTTTAAGTGAAGAATATTTAAAAACATTAGATAATGGAGAATATACGATCAAAATTACTTCTACATTAGGAAATGTTGAAACAGTATTTACAGTTAGTAATTCTAAAGATGATAATTCAAAACCAGATACTGGAAAAGATGACAATTCAAGTCAAAAACCAACAACAGATAAAAAAGATGATGCAAACAACAAAACAAATAATGTTACGACAACTGTTGTCAAAAATACAACTCAAAAGAGTACAAAAACAGGTGATCAAACACCAGTTGAATTACTTACAATGGGATGTTTGGTATCATTACTAGCAATTATTATCTTAAAAAAGAAAAAAGTATTTTAATAAATTACAAAAGAAGTTTAAACAATAAAAGTTGTTAAACTTCTTTTATTCTATGCTTATAAATTGACGCTTACTTTTTAAGTTTTTATAGGAATAAATAAAAGGAGTCTTTGTTGACTCCTTTTGAATTATTTAGATTTAAGTTTTTTAGCTAATTTTTTAAAAAATGATTCTCTTGCATAGACCGGTTCTAACCATTCATTTTTTAAAATATGTAAAGGATTTTCTGACATTAAAGTATGAATAGCATGATAATTATATTTTTTTTCAAGTAAATAAAATATTTTATTTAAACAAGGTTTTCGAGAACCAGTAGCTCGATGCGTATCTGTAGCAATTACATGGATCAAGCCTTCATCTAATAGTTGAAAAGCTATTTTTTTAGCTTGTTTACCATGATACCCTAAAAAGCTTGTAGCATTTACTTGAATAATACAACCACTTTCAATAAAACCATTTACTCTTTCAATATCTAGTCCATTTTTAAAATATCTTTCAACATGAGCAATAATAGGAGTATAACCTTTAAATTGTACATCATATAATCTTTCTTCTACTTCTTGTTCATTTCCTATTTCTTTTCGTACATCAAATTCTACTAAAACATATTGTGTGTTTTCGATAGGAATAAAAAGATTTTGATCTAGAGCTTTTTGATAATCATGATTAAGAAATAATTCACAGCCATCTAATATATCAATATTATATTCAGTTGCTAGCATTCTTAAATCATCAATTCTTTGAATAAAATCATGAATATCATCTTTAGTATGAACACCGGGAGTTACATGTGGTGTAGCAACGATTGCACTTATTCTATTTTCTCTAGCAAGCTCTAAAGCTTTTCTTGCATCTTCATAAGATGGTATACCATCATCAATATTCCAAGCATAATGACCATGTATATCAATAAAAGACATGAAATCTCCTCCAATACTAATTGATATTATCTATCAATTAGTTTGAAAAATCAATAGAAATGAATTGTATTAAGAATATTGATATGGTAGTATTTGAATACAAAAAATGAATGATAGTGTTGTTGAGTGTCAAATAATGTCGTTTAGTAAAAAGAACAAAATAATTATTGTTATTTTTATTTTGGACATTATAATGATTATAGTTAATGTTTTATTATTCTACTTAGAAAGTGAAAATAAAAATGTCAAAAATTAAGAGAGGGGATTTTATGACAAAAGAAAGAAGTCAGATTTTAATAAGAAAAACTTGCTTAGTCGCTTTTGATATTTTAAGTGTCATTATTGCTTTCTTTTTATCATCTATTATTGCTTATAACGGTCATATAGAATTAAGTTTTTTACGATATTCTTATTATTTATTAAGTGGTTTAATTGTTAGTAGCTTAATCTTTTTTGTCTTATTAAGATTATATGACAGTTTATGGAGATATGCTTCTGTCAATGAATTATTAAATGTTATTATAGCATCATTTTTAAGTACGATTGTTTATTGTATTTTATGTACGATTTGTCCGGTGACACCACCTATTAGTACGGTGTTCCTTTATTTACTTATCTTGCTTATGCTTGTTGGTGGAGCTAGATTTGGATATCGTTTTTTAAGATTATATGCTTCTAGACACCATTTATTAGGTAGAGGAGAACATATAGAAAGTCGTGTCATGATTATTGGTGCTGGTTCAGCTGGTGAAAAGATTTTAAGAGAAACATTAGTTACACCAAAAATCAATAAAGAAGTGGTATGTTTTATTGATGATGATTTATCTAAAAAAGGAAGAAGAATCCATAATGTACCTGTTGTTGGAGGAAGAAATGAAATCTTGCAACAAGCTGAAAAATATCATGTAGATGAAATTTATATTGCTTTACCTTCTATTGATGATAAAGAAGTTTCTGAAATTTTAAATATTTGTAAAGAAACTAAATGTAAATTAAAAAAATTACCTGGTATTTATCAATTCTTAAATGATGAAATTACTTTAGAAAAATTAAAAGATGTAGAAGTTCAAGATTTACTTGGAAGAGATCCTATTAAAGTAAACTTAGAAGAAATTATGGGATATGTTCAAGATAAAGTTGTCATGGTTACTGGTGGTGGAGGATCTATTGGTAGTGAGTTATGTCGACAAATTGCTAAGAGTCATCCTAAACAATTAATTATTGTAGATATTTATGAAAATAATGCTTATGATATTCAATTAGAATTACAACGTAAATATCCTAAATTAAATTTAGAAACAATGATTGCTTCTGTTAGAGATCAAAATAAGATCAATGATTTATTTGCTTATTACCATCCAGATATTGTTTATCATGCAGCAGCTCATAAGCATGTACCTTTAATGGAAGATGCACCACATGAAGCAATTAAAAATAATGTTTTTGGAACTTTAAATGTTGCTAAAGCTGCAGATCAATATGGAGTTAAAAAGTTTATTTTAATTTCAACAGATAAAGCTGTTAACCCAACCAATATTATGGGTGCTTCAAAAAGATTATGTGAAATGATTGTTCAATCATTTGATAAGAAATCAAAAACAGAATTTGTAGCTGTACGTTTTGGAAATGTATTAGGATCTAATGGATCAGTTATTCCATTATTTAAAAAACAAATTCAAAATGGAGGACCAATTACAATTACTCATCCTGATATTATTCGTTATTTTATGACGATTCCTGAAGCTGTTTCACTTGTATTACAAGCAGGTGCTTATGCTCATGGTGGGGAAATCTTTGTCTTAGATATGGGAAAACCTGTTAAAATTTTAGATATGGCTAAAAACCTAATTAAATTATCGGGATTAGAGCCAAATGTAGATATTGAAATTAAATTTATCGGTCTAAGACCTGGTGAAAAGTTATATGAAGAAATGTTGATGAAAGAAGAAGGTATGCAAACAACACCTAATAAGATGATTCATATTGGTAAACCTATTGAGTTATCTCATGATTTCTTTGATCAATTAGATCATCTTTATCAAGTGGCTTATGATGAAGATAGTAATATTAGAAAAGAAGTTCATCAAATGGTTGATACATATCATTATGATGAAAATACAACACACGGTGTCAAATAATCTAACAATCAAATGTTAGATTTTTTTGTATATTAATTTTGTATATTAATAAAGATTTAAAAAAAGTTTATAATATGGAAAAGATGTATGTATTAAATGGGTTGAACGAAGTGAGGTTAAATAGCCTCACTTTTATTTCTATTCATTTTTATTGACAAATAGGATGAGTTGAATTAATATATAAGTAGGAATTATTCCTAACAAGGAATAGAAAAGAGGAGATATAATATGACTAATAAATATGCAGGAACACAAACAGAAAAAAACTTAATGGAAGCATTTGCGGGAGAATCTCAAGCAAGAAATAAATATACTTACTTTGCTTCAGTAGCCAAGAAAGCCGGTTACGAGCAGATTGCTGCTCTGTTCCTGCATACTGCACAGAACGAGATGGAGCACGCCAAGTTGTGGTTCAAAGCTCTGGGCGAGCTGGGTGATACTGCCGAGAACCTGCTCCATGCTGCTGAAGGTGAGAACGCCGAGTGGACGGATATGTATGACCGCATGGCTCGTGAAGCTGATGAGGAGGGATTCCATGATCTGGCTGAACAGTTCCGTGGCGTAGCTGCCATTGAGAAGATGCACGAGGAGCGCTACCGCAAGCTTTTGAGCAACGTGGAGACCATGCAGGTGTTTGAGAAGAGCGGCGTTACCATCTGGGAGTGCCGTAACTGCGGACATATCGTAGTAGGAACCAAGGCTCCTGAGATCTGCCCTGTCTGCAAGCATCCTCAGGCATTCTTCGAAGTGCGTGCGGAAAATTACTAAGAATCAATTGTTTACAAGCCATCAGGGCAGCAGGCCTATGAATATCGTATGGCGACTGCATCATGAGATTCCCGCCAAGTATCTGAAGAAGACGATGCACGTGATGGGATAAAGTAACCGTGGGTTTAAGGACCGCCGTGTTTGGCCCACAAAGGCCGCGTGTCGCGTTTGACCGCTTCGAGTCGAGTTGACGCCCAACCCGTAGGAGAAGCGGCTTACAAGCCCTTTTAGGGGCAAATTGAACCCTGCACCTGGAATTTGAAACCGGGTGCAAAAAAGTGAAACCGGGTGCTGAAAAATGCACCCGAGCCAGAGTATCGTTATATCACTGCCCGAAAAACAGGAAACGCCGCGTTTGGCCTGAGTAGGCTAGACGCGGCGTTTTGTAAAAGCGGGTGGGGTTCAATCAAATATTGCAAATAAACGGCTTAATCGCACGGTATAGGGGCTGTATTTGCAAGAATAAACGGATAGTTAATTGCTGGAAACCGTTAGAAAGCCACCGATATTTCCTCTGATCTTTTTCCAAGCTGTTTTTGCAATCCAACTCAAGACAGCTAGTGGTACGGCAGAAACCACACCACTAGGAGCGTCAACGACCATAGAGATGTATTGGATTGCTTTTCGTAATTGAATCAGTAAATAAGCCTCCTGCTCCACAGTCTTGTCTTTGGAAAAAATGCTGACAAGAAAATGGCTGAACTCTTGTTTAGACAAACCCGCGACAATACAGTCTTCCTGAGATTCCACAATCAAATTCGCAACGTCATCAAGCTTTTCTGTTTTCTGTGCCTTGATTCCGTTGATAAAATCAAAACATCCAGCTCCGTGTGTAATAAAGAAGCGAGCAACAAACTTGATTATTGCTCCCCTAACTGAAATAGCTTCCACATCATCCAAGCAACGATTCAAAGTAGTCTCTAATTGGTGGATCCATGATGACAAAGCTTTTTGCTCAATAGCTTCATTGCTTATAATTTGCTGCGTAATGGTTTCCAAAGACGATGGCGATAAGATTAGGGTAAAATCTCGCTCGATTAATCGACCATCCAAAAGCATGTTTTTTACATGTGCTGCCAACTTGCTATCAGCTATCGTTATGTGAAAAACCTCTTGGATGTCAGAACTGAGAGAATCTCTAGTAACAGGTCTTTGAAGCGCATGAACAGTATCAAGGATGGCGCTTTCTTCACCGCTACGAGCTATGTCATTGGCCAACATATGTGACAGTTGCATATTCACATCAATTTGCATTCGTATATCTCCTTCCATCCTCCGTAAAGACCATGGTGTTGATTTGAGAGCGCAGGCCGAGCTTTCTGTAGGCGTCCTCGATGCCCTTGTAGTAGGCGCTGTGGGGCGGCGACTGGCGAATCATCTTCATGATGTAAATCATGCCTTCGATTTGAGAGCCGTCTGACATGTGCACGGGCCAGCACTCCTTGGTGTAGTAGCTGGGGTAACCTTCGTAACGGTCAAGGCTCCGTTCGTCGCGGTCGTTGATTTCCCAGACAGCGACGGGCACCCGGTTTCGCTGGTCGCCTGTCTTTTCGACGGTGGCGTGGAGGTAAAACTCCAGCCGGGCTCCAGCGATGTACCCGGTGCCGATGAGCCTGGCGTCCGGACAGCGGAATGCCATCTGTTCCTGAACCATGTTGCTTCCGTAAGCGATGTACTTCATTTTTTGTGTCCTCCTTGATTTCAAAGCTCCCGCGCCGGGCAGGTTCAGTTTCCCTCTGCCGCCCGGCGAAGTCAATACGTTTGTGTGCCTGCAGCCCAGCTTAATTCAAAAGCTGTGCCCGCAGGCGAAGGGTCAGGCTGCTGATTTCCCGGTGTGTCATGCCGATGATTTCGAGGTCGTTCCTGCCGTTGATGGTCGCCATCAGGATTTCGAAGAGCTCCGTCTTGAAATCCGGCGCGTGGTTTTCCGGGTATTCTTCCCGGAACTGTGCCCAATCGCGGCGCAGGTCTTGCAGGGTGTAAACCCTGTCGTCGTTCAGGTCGATGAACTTCATGGTTGTGTACCTCCTTCTTGATTTGGGAGCCTGTGGCTCCGGGTGAAGGTTCCCGATTCAGGAGCCCTCAACCGGAACCGCCGGAGCGGTTGCCGTGCGTCTCAGCGGATGGTGTACCGCTTGCCCTTCGCCGTGATTTCGAAGCGGCGTTTGCCGTCCTCGTTCCAGACCCGTTCCATCTTTTCGATGTCTTCCAGCCTGCAGGTTTTCATCTTCAGCTGTTTCCGGAGCCAGCGCAGGGCCGTCGATTTGAAAGCGCCGTCCAGCGTCTCCCGGCGGTCTGTGTGGCTGGCGCGGTACCGCTCCATCCGGATGCGCCCGATGCTGGCGGCTTCGTCGAGCCCGAGGTACCAGCCTTCGCCGCGTCCGTTGACCTCAGCCCACTTGATTTGGAAGCTGGGCTCCAGTCGGCTGTTCCAGATGGTGCCGTCCCAGCGGTCGCCGACCCAAGTGTCTGCCGCCGCCCGCCCGACGGTCAGGGTGATCACGCCGCCGTGGAAGCCGTCGCTGATGTGGCTCCAGCAAAGCCCGCGTTCAAGGAGAACCCGGATGATTTCGGAGCCGTTGGTGAGGTCGATGTGCGCGATTTCGCCCTGCGAACCATTCATGGTGTCCGGGAAAATGGTGTACCCCTGATTCAGGAACTCGGTGACCTTCTGGGTGTACGCGTTGCGGATGTCCTGCTTTTTCATGGTGTGTTCCTTTCCGGGCTCTCGGCCCTGTCGATTTGAAAGCTGTGGCTGGCGCCGGCTTACTTGGCCTCGCGGATTTCGAAGCAGGTGGTGCCGTGTGTCCAAGGGTTGCTCCGCTCCTCGATTTCGAAGCGGCGCTTCATGGCCTGAGCCTGCTCGAGGGTCTTGGTGCCGCCGACCAGACAGCCGTTGCTGTTGTAGATGTGCCAGCGGACGCCGATGTACTTTCCGTACGCGATGGCCTGATTCCGGTTCATCATGGGGTGTACCTCCTTGGGCTGTGTGCCCTGCTTGATTTGGAAGCTCGGGGGCCGACCTTCGGCTGTGGCTTCCCGCGACCGGGCGATTGCTGTGCCCGGTTTCGGCCCGGTGCCGCCGGGCCATCTTCAGGCGGGTCGGTTTCAAAGCTGTGGCCTCCTTGGTGTGCGCCGCCGGGTTCAGGAGGCCCGGCGGGTGGTCTCGGCACCGTTCCTCCAAGCCGCGTTGCCGGGCATGTGCTTCAGGAGGTGTGTGCGGGCGGTCTTGAACTCCTCGCCGTTCATGCCCAGCCGGAGGAGCCAGCACCGGAAGGTGTAGGCCGGGTTGTCGGTGACCGGGCGGGCAGGGCTTGCGGAAGCCACCGTCAGGGCTTGGTGGGAAATCGCAAGGCAAAGCTGGATGTAGGCTTTGACCTCGCCCGCGTGCAGGGTCGAGTTGAAGGCGCGGAACTCGATGGTGCCCTTCTGGAAAACGCTGTGCAGGTTCAGCAGGTGGTACCGGGAGGGGTCGTAGTGCTGGTGTGCGTGGTAGGCCCAGTCGCGATCGTCGTACCAAATCCGGGCGAAGTCCTCGGAGGTCGCGGGCTTCCGGCGGTTCAGGGTCGCGAGGAAGTCCGGGTCGACGGGCTGGCACCAGCGGCTCCGGCGCTCCGGGCTGATTTGGAGGGCTTGGGTCAGGAGGTCT
The DNA here is from genome assembly GCA_938005345.1 of uncultured Clostridia bacterium. GTDB lineage: Bacteria > Bacillota > Clostridia > RUG12999 > RUG12999 > JAAWTG01. The sequence continues at coordinate 5,020 of CALLNG010000277.1, read as the reverse complement.
TCCTTGGCGTTGACCAAGTTGACCAAGTTCCGCAGGGTTTTGGGGGTGTGCTCCCCAAGGCCGACGTGTACGTGGATGCCGCAGGAGGGGTCGGCGTGTGCCCCAGCCGCCCGGAGGGCCCGGACGCAGGCCTGCACCGTTTCGATGTCTTCCCAGCGGAAATCGGGCTGACGAACTCTGTGCCTTGGTCGCGCGGCCCGGCGATGCTCGCGTCGCTGACCAGCTTCCACCGCCGCCCGTCCGGCGCGGTGACCTCCCAAGCGTCGTAGGCACCGCCCGTGTGCCGGAAGGTCGCTCCTTCGCCGAGGGTTTCCGCGACCACCTGCGCGGCCCGCTGGCGGGTGATGTGGTTCATCTCGATCTCGATGCCGAAGGTCTGGTTTTTCATGGGGTGTGCTCCTTTCGCCCGGCGGCGGCTTCTCCCGCCCGGCCCGGCTGTGCCTTATGGGCGGTTTCCCGCCTGGTGCGTACATCCATCACTCTGCCGGGCCGAAAAGTCAACGGTTTTTTTTGCGAAAAAGGAGGCCGCGCTTCCTTATACATGCGCGTAGGGGCCGGAAAAAACCCCGGTTTTTTTTTCGCCGGGCGGTTTTTGCCGCCCGGGCGGGCACACCGACCCGCCGCCCGGAACCGCCGCCGGGCACACTTTCCGACTTTGCTCTGGTGAAGTCCGGGCGGACGGCACTTCTCCGCTTTGCCGTGAAGAAGTCCGGCGGGCGGCACACTTCTCCACTTTGCTCTGGCGAAGTCGGCGGGCGGGTCTGTGTGCCCAGCCGCCGGGCCGAGGTGTGCCCGGGAGGGGGTGGTCGGATCCCTGGGTGTGCCTGGCGGAGACCGCGCCCCCCTCACGCGTGAATTTCCGACAAATTCGGGGGTGGGGGTATCGGCCCCAAAAGGCATAAAAAAGACCGTCCCGAAGGACGGCGAAGGAGACGATGGTATGCGATTACTTTCGGATGTAGGTCTGGTTGCGGCTGGTGGGCTTATCTGGAATCCCCATAACGATCAGCCCCTGATCCAGCGCGGGAAGCAAATACAGTTTGCGGAAGTTATCCCGCGATTTTAGCCCCAGTTTCTCCATAAGCTGTGCGGCGGAGTAAGGCACGTCATATTCCATAATTTCCACCAGCTTTTGCACCTCGGCGGTAAGATAGGCGTCCTTTTCCGAAACTTGATTAAGCGCCCAATCCAATGTCATGTCGATCTTATCGAGCATGAAGGTGATGAACGCATCAGAATTCCCCGCAGCATGACAGGCAGAGATAGCATCATAATATCCATCCTGAAATTCATGGATGCGGCTTTCAAGCGGCAGATACTGGAAAATGGGATTCCATTCAGAGAGCAGAGCCGTCTGCCAGAGACGAGCCATGCGTCCATTGCCGTCCGCGAAGGGATGGATAAACACAAATTCATAGTGGAACACGCAGGACAGTATCAGCGGATGCACGTCGCCGCGTGCGGCCTTCATCCAATCGAACAGCGAACGCATTTGATCCGGCACGAGCTTCGGCGGCGGGGCCATGAAAATACATCTGTCGCCGTTGAATACACCCTCGTTGTGGTTGCGAAACACACCGGATTCCTGCACTGTCAGGTAGGTCATTACGCCATGCAGCTTTTTAAGATCATCCAGAGAGTAAGGATCGAACGAACCCAGCATATCGTAAGCCTGATAGGCATTTTTGACTTCCTGGATTTCTTTCTGTGGGCCAATGACCGCCTTCCCGCTGATGACGCTTTTCACCTCGTCCAGAGATAGCGAATTAGCTTCGATGGCCAGGGAGGAATGAATGGAGCGAATGCGGTTATTGCGCCGCAGATGGGGTTTAGTTTCAAAGGAGCGGTAGCCGGTGACCCTTCCTGTTTTTTCGGCAATCTGAGCAACCAGCGTCAGCATCTGATTGGTGATGGAAAATGGCGGTACATAATGTTCCAAGTAAAGCACCTCGCTTTCCTGTCTATTATACGCCGCTTGGCGCAAATTATCAAGAACTTACATGTTATCTTGACTGGTTTCTTGAATGGTACTCGTTTTAACCATTTTTATCTTGGCTGTTATCTTGACTGGTTTCTTGTATTGGAGGTAAACGATGAATACGAATCTGAACATGCGGACGATGCCGATTGAGATGCTGAAGCCCGCGAAGTACAACCCCAGGAAAGACCTGAAGCCCGGCGACCCGGCGTATGAGAAAATCAAGCGCAGCCTGCACGACTTTGGGTATGTCGATCCCATCGTCTGGAACGAGGTGACGGGCAACATCGTCGGCGGTCACCAGCGCTACAAGGTGCTGAAGGCTGAAGGAGCGACTGAGGTGGACTGCGTTGTGGTGCACATCGAGAACCCTTCGGATGAAAAAGCCCTGAACATCGCGCTCAACAAGGCCACGGGCGACTGGGAGCCGGTGGCCCTGGCGGAGCTTCTGCAGGACTTGCAGCTTTCCGGTTATGACCTGGGGGCGACGGGCTTTGACGCCGCCGAGGTGGATGACCTGTTCAGCAAGGTGCATGACAAGGATGTTCATGACGACGACTGCGATATCGACCCGGACAAGCTTACGCCCTATGTGCAGCCGGGCGACATCTGGACGCTGGGACGACACCGCATGATGTGCGGGGACAGCACTGATCCGGATACCGTTGACCTGCTCATGGATGGCGTTAAGGCCAATCTGGTGGTAACCGACCCGCCCTACAATGTGGCCTATGAATCCGCTGACGGAAAGAAAATCCAGAACGACTCCATGGCCGACGAGCAGTTTTTCCTGTTCCTGCTGGCAGCCTTCAAAAACATGGCCGCGCATATGGCCGAGGGCGGCAGTGCGTACATCTTCCATGCTGACACCGAGGGGCTGAACTTCCGCAGGGCGTTCAAGGAGAGCGGCTTCCACATCTCCGGGGTATGCATCTGGGTGAAGAACAGTCTGGTGCTGGGCCGCAGCCCATATCAGTGGCAGCATGAGCCTGTGCTCTACGGCTGGCTGCCCAATGGGAAACACAAGTGGTTCTCCGACCAGAAACAGTCCACTATCTGGAATTTCGATAAGCCGAAAAAGTCTGCCGACCATCCCACCATGAAGCCTATCCCGCTTCTGGCCTATCCCATCAAGAACAGTTCCGCGCCCAATGCGGTGGTGATGGATCTGTTTGGCGGCAGCGGCTCCACCCTCATGGCCTGTGAACAGACCGACCGCATCTGCCGGACGATGGAACTTGATCCGAAATATGCGACGGTCATTGTCGAGCGCTTCCAGCAGGAATACCCGGATCAGGAGATCACCGTGCTGCGGGACGGCCAGACACTGCCCTACGACAGTATTGCTGAGAGCAAGTAACAGTGCCGCAGAAACACACTTTTCAAGAGAAACGGAGGTGAAACCAGATGGCCACCAGAGGAAGAAAGCCCCTGCCTACGGCGCTAAAAGAACTGGAGGGCGACCGGGGCAAGGGCAGACGACCGCTGAACAAGGATGAGCCGACGCCGCCCCAGGACAACGTAAAGTGTCCTGCCTGGCTGATGCCGGAAGCAAAGAAGGAATGGAAGCGTCTGGCTCCCTCCCTGATTGCCATGGGTGTTCTCACCGAACATGACATGGAAGCCTTCGCCGGGTACTGCCAGGCTTACGCCCGTTGGCGGGAGGCTGAAGAGTTCCTGTCCCAACACGGCACCATCTTCAAAACACCCAGCGGCTATGTACAACAGGTGCCACAGGTATCAATCGCCATGCAGAACCTGAAAATCATGCAGTCCTTCTGTTCAGAGTTTGGCCTTACGCCTGCCAGCCGGGCACGGCTCTATGCCAACAGCGGCGACAGCGCGGCCAGCGACGACCCGATGGAATCCGTCCTGAAGGGAGGCTGGCAGGATGTTCAGTGAAGCGAAAGCCCGCCGGGTGACGCAGTTCATTGAGTGCCTGAAGCATACCAAGGGAGAATTCCACGGGGAGCCGTTCAAGCTGCTGCCCTGGCAGGAAAAGATCATCCGGGATGTGTTTGGTACCGTCCGGGACGATGATCCCTCCATGCGGCAGTACAACACGGCCTACATTGAGATTCCGAAGAAGAACGGAAAGAGTGAGCTCGGCGCTGCCATTGCCCTGAATATGCTGTGCAACGATGACGAGTGGCGGGCGGAGGTTTACTCCTGCGCCAGCGACCGTCAGCAGGCGGCTATCGTGTTTGATGTGGCTGTGGACATGGTAAAGCAGTCCCCGGCGCTCAGCAAGCGCATCAAGATCATTCCTTCCACCAAAAGAATGGTCTACCAGCCAACAGGAAGCATTTATCAGGTGCTGTCCAGTGAAGTGGCCACCAAGCACGGCCTGAACGTCAGCGCCTGCATCTTTGATGAGCTTCATACCCAGCCTACCCGCGCCTTGTATGATGTCATGACCCAGGGCAGCGGCGATGCACGGAAGCAGCCCTTATGGTTCCTGCTGACAACGGCGGGCACCGACCGGAACAGCATCTGCTGGGAGGTTCATCAAAAAGCACTGGACATCATCGAGGGCAGGAAGGATGATCCCCGTTTTTACCCGGTGCTCTACGGTCTGCCGGATGACGCCGACTGGACGGATGAAAAGAACTGGTACAAGGCTAATCCCTCCCTGGACAAAACGATCTCCATTGACAAGGTGCGGGACGCTTTCCGCAAGGCCCAGGAGACCCCCGCTGATGAGAACATGTTCCGTCAGCTGCGCCTGAATCAATGGGTCAAGCAGAGCATCCGCTGGATGCCCATGGACAAATGGGATGAATGCGGCGGTGCTGTCAATGAGTATGAACTGGAAGGCCGCGCATGCTATGCCGGGCTTGACCTTTCCAGCACCAGCGACCTGACGGCCATGGTGCTGGTGTTCCCGCCGGGGGATGACGAAGAACAGTACATCGTGCTGCCGTACTTCTGGCTCCCGGAGGAAACCATGCAGCTGCGCGTCCGGCGCGACCATGTGATGTATGACAAGTGGGAGCGCCAGGGTTTCATCCATACGACCGAGGGCAACGTGGTGCATTACGG
>CALLNG010000276.1 GCA_938005345.1 uncultured Clostridia bacterium | reverse complement strand
TGCAAAATTGATAGCGCCACTGGAGTTCTTATCCCACAACCTCAATATTGTTATCCATAAATAGATCAAAAAAATGGCGGCACTGAAAGAGGGCAGTATGTTTTGTACTGCCCTCTTTTTTAGCTTTACAATTCAATTCCAGCGCTTAAAAACCAATTTTTCCGCCTGATTCCAAAGAAGAAATGCAGGTAAATACCGTATTGCATAGTTTTCTTGTTACGGATAAAGTTCCCCCTTCTGTCCGCTGCGTCATCATAATAAAGGTGAGATCTAATTTGGGATGGTTTGCAAAATAGGTGCCCAGCCAGCCATCCCATCCATATTCGCCTTTTGACGTAAGGATAGCGGCACGTCCTGGCTCCCTCATGACACGCATGAAATTCCCATAGCTATACCCTGCTATATGTACCCAGCCCATCCCCATTTGTTGCTCCGCATTCAATCTGCCTCCAGTAAAATATCGAATGGTTTCCGGATGCAGTATCCGCCGTCCATGTGCCTTGCCGCCATGCAGAAGCATTTGTGCAAATTTTGCATAATCGTCGATTGTGGATACCAGCCCTGCACCGCCAGTTTCAAATTGTGGGGGCTGAGACATTGCAATGGATACACCCAAATGATTTTTGCTATATTCTGTTAACATTTCTTCCTGCCTCTGATATACCTTAGCTAGTCTCTCCTGTTTCTCTGACGGTACATAAAATCCAGTATCCTTCATCTCTAGTGGTTCAAACAGGTTTTCCTGCAAAAATACACTGAACCGTTTTCCTGAAACCGCCTCTATAACTGCGCCCATTACATCTGCGGAGGCGCCATAATCCCACATGGTTCCTGGCTGGAATTTGAGTGGGCAACGTCCCAGTTCGTTTGCCACTTTCTGTGTATCCCATGGTTTATCAGATGCACGGTTCCTTTCTACATTTTGATACACCTCAAACGTTCCTCGCATTGGCTCACAAGACAAGTCTCCAGGATAAGCGATGCCGGAGGTCATGGAGAGCAAATCATGTACAGTCACATCCCGGTTAGCTGGGACGAGCTTATCTCCCTCCTGCACCATTTGCATCCGGAAGCCAGGTAAAAATTTGGAAACCGGTTCCGCCAAATCCAGTTTCCCCTGTTCCATCAATATCATTGCCGCCGCGCCCGTTACCGGTTTGGTCATGGAAAAAATGCGAAATATCGTATCGCGTTGGATTGCTTTTTTTTCCGCGATGTCTGCAAATCCAGCTTGGACATAAGTCACTTCTTTGCCATGGTGTAACACCAGCGCATTCGCCCCGGCAATTTCCTGTTCCTCGACTGCGCGCTGCAATACTTCCTGTATACACGCCTTAATCTTTTGCTCTTCCATTTTACTTTCCCCCTTGTTTTGTATTTATTAATTAGCTTTATTATACTCCTGAATTTAAGGAAAAGCAAGATTATATATTCTTAGATTTCTTTCTTTTTTTCTATAAAAAACCGGGAACGATATACGTTCCCGGCACACCTCTATAGTTTATTATTCCGCTACATTTGGTACAACCGTTACCAAACTACCTGTTATATTTCCAGCAGAATCCGTATATTCTTCATAGGAAACCGTGCAACCAAAGTTTTCACTGATAAAGCGCAGCGGGATCAGCGTACGTCCATTGCGTTCAATCGCTGGTACGTCCAACGTTACATTTTTGGTTTCACCATCTTGAACAATAGTAACCTCTTGCTGTCCAATGGTCATGGTAATGGTGGTATCTCCATTTTTAATTGTTACTACACCATCGTCATACTGAATATCGTCATCAATGATGCCGATTGCATTGCAAAAATGGCGGATTGGTACCAAAGTGCGGTTGTTTTCAATCACCGGCTGTTCGTCCGGAAATTCTACTTTAATACCATTGTAGAAAATATTCACTGCATTAATATCAATCATCATCTGTTCTGTCAGGTTAATGGAATTTTCAGCTGTCAATTCTGGAAATTCCACTGCCAGTTCCTCGTCATTGATATTGCTAAACGCCATATTCATAGACAGTTGTCCTTTAAAATCAGCTTTATCTGCCGGCAATATTTCCAATGCCGGAGCCAGTTCTTCCTCTGTCATACCAATTGCGGAACCAACTTTGGAGACTAGTTCATTTAAATTAGTATCAATTTTAATGACACAATCCATTTCCTTCAGCTGTTTTGTTGTTTCATCCAGCGTAACAGAAGCGGTCAGGCCATCTTCTGCAAACAGCTGCACATCTTTTAGCGCTGTACCTACATTTGCAATGATAGTTTCTACCTGTTCGGTCAAATCTATCGGTGAAACAGCCGTTACGCCAGGAATCTGCACTTGTGCATTTTGCAGGATCGTGTTCAGCGTCGGACCAAACACTTCTTTCATCCCATTTACTGCACCAGTTATGTATTCCTTAATCTGTTCATCGTTCATCGTAACAGTTGCCGTATTGTCTTTATATTCCGTTTCCACTTCCGGCAAGAAGTCAGCAAACTGTTGATTCAATTCTTCTACATTTTCCGGAGAAATAGACTCTATCATTGACGTGATTTGTTCCATCATCTGAGCGCTGCCCGGCAGTTTAGTATAATCCAGAACCTGATATTTTTCATTATCCGGCGTTTTCAGGATCACTTTATAAACAGGAGCCTGCGGATTGGTAATATCAAAATCAATGTACGAAGTCATCAACACTTTATCCAACAACTCAATGGCCGGGACAGTTTCTACTGTCATGTCCATCTTCATCTGCATTTTGGTCGCTTCCGGATTAGTCAGCATCACAATGTCATAACCAAAGGCAGCAGATGGCATTACATCCAGATCTATGCCTGCGATGTTTTGCAAAACATCTTTGTCCATTTCGGTGACTTCCGCTTTCATTGTCATTTTGATTTGCGCGCTGCTGATATCTGCGTTCATTGCCGCGTCAAAATCTTCTTCTGTCAGGGCAAATGCCGGCAATCCCATACATAGCATCGCAGCAGCAAGCAACGTTGCTAAAAACTTTTTCATGTCACTCATCCTTTCCTTATGAAATGATTATTCCTTTTTTTATTATACTCGCCTAACTCCGGATTGTCAATTCTTTTGTATGTAAAATCTTTATAAAAAATACCCAGCGAATCTAATATGTACTGCAAAAGTTATATAAACTAAACAATACACACCAAAATGCCGGGTATTTTTCCATTCATCCTAAAATCATCTGTATCCCTAACCGGATTACATCCTTTATTCCGCAGATATGTCAAACACAATCGTTGCCTTAAACAGGTCGCCGTCCACTTCTACGCGGAACGCGCCCCCGCACGCCTCTACATAGCTTTGTGCTATCGCAAGCCCGAGTCCGTTTCCATCTCCAGCTCTAGATTTGTCACCACGCGTAAACCGCTGAACGATTTCGTCTTCCAAAAAATTCATTTCATAATTGGCCATATTTTTGAATACGATGGCGCATTTGTCGTCTTTTTGCAGTACATCAATATAGACTCTTGTCTGTGGCTGTGCATATTTTAGAATGTTAACGACAAGGTTTTCCAGCACCCTTGCCATCTTTCTTCCATCAGACAGAATATATAAGTCATCCGGCACCGGCGACAGCCGCACATCCAATCCAGTTTCTGCAAAACGCTGCTCATACTCCGCCAGGCTTTGCAAAATCAGCGTTTTTACCTGAAGCCGTTCCAGATTTACTTCCATGTTTCCGCTTTGCACCTTGGAAATTTCAAACAAATCGTTTGTCAGCTGCTTCAATTTCTCGCTTTTATCATAGATCACCTTGGCATAATCATTTGCATAATCCGGTGTCAAATTCTCTTTAGTAAGCAAATCACTATAATTGATAATAGACGTAAGCGGCGTTTTTAGGTCATGTGACACATTAGTAATCAGTTCCGTCTTAAGTCGTTCCGCCTTCAATTCTTTTTCCACTGCTATTTGTAGTCCCTCTGTCATGGTATTGATGTCTTCCGATAGTTTGTAAAGCGCCTTTCCTTTGGGCAGGCTGATACGGTGTTCCAGGTCTCCCTCTTTCACTTTTTTTACACCGCCCCGCACGGTATCAATCTGTTGGGTTGAAACAATTAAAAGCGGGCCTTTGCTTAGCAGCCATTGTATCAACTGCCAAATTTTTCTTGCTCCTGTCCCAATTAAGGAATGGGAAATAAGTTGTTTGGTTTTCAGCTGCCGCACAAACGATAAGAACAACGCTACAATTACTGCTGCTCCCGCAAACAGCGAGGCCGCCAAACTGTAAAACACCACCGGTTCGCGCATCAATTCATTGGCTGCCACAATATTGGCGGATTCTTGCACATACCGGTTTTGATACCCATCCATATAATCAATGTCAAAATGAATGGCATCACACGGAATATCCAGATCACGGAAATGTTCTGCCACATCACGGATATCTTCTGCGCACTGATAGCCCCAGCGGCTCTGCTGGTATCCAAGCGTCCATCGCTGCGGCAGCGGTGTCCGCCCGGTCAGATATGTATATTCTTC
>CALLNG010000275.1 GCA_938005345.1 uncultured Clostridia bacterium | reverse complement strand
GTGGCACGGGCAGCGGCAAAAGCACGCTGGTGAACCTGCTGCTGCGGTTTTATGACGCGGACAGCGGGCGCATTTTGCTGGACGGGGAGGATATCCGCACCATTCCCACGGAAACATTGCGCAGTAAATTCGGCGTGGTGTTTCAAAACGACTTTTTGTTTGCGGGCACCATTCGGGAAAACATCCGCTATTTTCGCGACATTCCGGATAGCCAGCTGGAGGAAGCAGCAGGGAGCGCACAGGCACAGGAGTTTATCCAGACGGTGGGCGGCATGGATTACCAGGTCAGTGCGCGGGGCAACAATTTGAGCGGCGGGCAAAAACAGCGTCTGCTCATTGCCCGCGCCCTGGCGGCCAACCCCGAAATTCTGATTTTGGACGATTCCTCCTCTGCGCTGGACTACCGGACGGACGCAGCGGTGCGGCGCGCGCTGCACGATAAGTTTTCCCACACTACCTCCATCATTATTGCGCAGCGAATCAGCTCCATCCGCGGCGCGGACCATATATTGGTGCTGGACGGCGGCAGGGAAATCGGCTATGGCACGCATGAACACCTCATGGCGACCTGTCCCGTCTACCAGGAAATTGCGCACAGCCAAATGGGAGAAATGGGGGAGGTGGCGGCAGATGCGTGAGCATACGAGAAAAAAGAAGCGGTACCTAATCGGCCGCCTATGGACCTATTTGAGCCGGCACAAAGGGCTGATCACGCTGGCGCTGGCGTGCATGTTTGCCAGCAATTTGTTTTCGCTATTTGGCCCCAAGCTGTCTGGTAGCGCCATTGACGCCATGGGCGCTGGGCCGGGGCAGGTGGATTTTCCGCGCGTGTGGTACTATGTGGTGCTGATGGCAGTGTTTTATATTGTGAGCGGCGCGCTTGCCTATCTGCTCTCCCGTCTGATGATTCGTCTAAGCCGGCACGTGATTTGCCAAATGCGCAAGGACGTGTTTGACAAGCTGTCCATCTTGCCTGCCGGATTTTTTGACCAATACCAGACTGGGGATATCATCAGCGTCATTTCCTATGATATCGACACCGTAAACCAATCGTTTTCCAACGACTTTTTGCAAATCATCCAAAGTGTGGTCATTGTGGTGTTTTCGCTTGTGATGATGCTCAGCATTGCGCCTGTGCTGGTGACGGTGTTCGCCGTGACCATCCCGCTGTCCATTGTGTCCACCAAATTCATCACCACCCGCGTGCGGCCCCTGTTCCGCGCCCGGTCCAAAAAGCTGGGGGAACTCAACGGGTTTGTGGAGGAGATGATTGGCGGGCAAAAAACCACCAAAGCCTACCACCGGGAAAAGGAAGTGCTCACGCGTTTTGACGGCAAGAATAAGGAAGCGGTGGACGCCTATACCAAGGCGGAATACTACGGCACCATCACCGGCCCGTCCGTCAACTTTATCAACAATTTCTCCCTGGCCATGGTCAGCGTGTTCGGCGCGCTGCTGTACCTAAGCGGCGGTATTGGCCTGGGCAACATTTCGTCCTTTGTCCAGTACTCCCGGAAATTTTCCGGGCCAATCAATGAAATCGCTAACATTATCGGGGAATTGCAGTCCGCGTTCGCGGCGGCGGAACGGGTGTTCCGGCTGATTGATGAAATGCCGGAAAAGCCGGACGCAGCGGGCGCGAAGGTGTTGCAGGATGTGTACGGGCATGTGCAGGTAAAGGATGTATCCTTTGGCTACGTGCCGGGGA
>CALLNG010000274.1 GCA_938005345.1 uncultured Clostridia bacterium | reverse complement strand
CTTGCCAATCATGCCGGTTTCTCCCAGCCGAATCAGTGTCGGCGCATAGGCGTCCATCCGTCCGCTGGTCGTAGGTCCGCAGGAACCTATCACCTGTCCTTCTTTCGCAGGGCAGGGGCCGACATAATAGATAATCTGGTCTTTAATGTCGAACGGCAGCGGTTTTCCCTGTTCCACCAATTCTGCCAGCCGTTTATGCGCCGCATCGCGCGCTGTATAAATTTCGCCGCTGATGAGCACTTGGTCGCCCGCATGCAGATCCGCCAGCTGTTCGCGCCGCAGCGGCGTTTGTATCCGCTTCACCATAGGATTCCCTCCTCTTTTTATGCTTCCACAAAGTCCAATACGCTGTCCAAAATGAAATCCGCGCCGTTTACCTCAAAAAAGTGCCGTGCCGCTGTTCCATTCACGCCGGTGAGCACGGCCGCGAATTTAGCACCCATTTCCTTAGCTGCATACAAATCCGCACCTGCGTCACCCACTACCAACACCTGCGCCAGCAGCTGCCTATCATAGTTTCCATGCACCAGTTCAAAATCCGAGCAACGGTCTCCCAGCACCGCCTTCACAAAGGTATAGGGATGCGGTTTTGCCAGTGAAACATGCTGAAACTTTTTTTGTACTGGTGCCACGTCGTCATAGGTCATGCACATAGCCGGTTCAAAATACTGTAAAATGTCCCACGCTTTAGCCGGGCGTAAAAATTCCTGCCGCGGCCGTCCGGTTCCCACACCCAAGCGGAATCCCGCCTGGTGCAGCGTGCGTAACAGCTGCTGCGTCTGCTCCAACGGATGCAACGGCAGCTCCCCTTGCTGCATGGCCGCCTTATGGCAGTCAGACGCTTCGTACCCATACTGTTTTTGAAACTCCTCGCTGCCGCAATACCACTCATTAAACGCGACCTGCACCATGGTCCACACCTCGCCCAGCCGCGCCCCATCCCGGTCTGGCAACGCCTTTTGCAGCAGTTGCTGCGCATCGGTGTATAAATCCGGCACCCGCAGCTGCACCTGTTGGTAGTGGTCATAAATCTGGGAAAAATCCTCCCCACATTGCAGTCCCAGCATACCTGCCAGCATCAAATAAGCCAAATCCCAGTTTGTGTTGACGCCAAGGTTTTTCAGCAGCACAATGGTATCCGTCCCGCAAAATACATGGTCTGCAAGGCTGCGCGCCTGCTGCCCCATCTGCTGCAAATCCAGCTTCCGGCTGCCAAAATACCGCTCATCAAAGGCCAACTCCACGCTGCTGAGCGCCGCGCAGTCCCAATACGTCCGCTCGCTGGTAATTACTCCGTCCATGTCAAACAAAATGGTGTCAAATTCCCGTAAAAAGCCCGCCGGCTTCATATGCGTCATCCTTCCACTTCAAATGTGATGCCGCCGGCAACGCCCGCCGTCATTCCGGCACGCTCCGGGTGCTGCTCCAGCGCCCGTCCCAGCGCAAGGCCCACCGCCCGGTAAATGGCTTCCCAAATATGGTGGCCGTTGACGCCTGTTTGCAGCTGCACTTGCAACGTGCAGCAAGCGCCCTGTGCAAAGCCTTCCAAAAAGGTGGACAAATCCGCGCTGTCCATTCCCTCGCAAAGCGCGGGGATTTCCTCCGCCTCCAGGGAAAAATAGGCGCGGCTTTCAAAACTGATAGCCGCAAAGGCCCGCGCTTCGTCAATAATACCAATCCCGTCGCCAAAGCCATATACGCCATGGGGGATGTTTTTCTTCAGCTGCGCCGCAAAGGCTTTCCCCACCGTGATGCCCAAATCTTCGCAGACCACATGGGTCAGGTTAAAGTCGGGCAGCTCAATGGCAGTTTCAATGTTATAGCCGCTGCGCCACACCAAATGTTCTATCATATGGTTCAAAAATGGCAGGGGCGTTTGAATTTTACTGCGGTACTGCGCGTCCACCGGCGGCGGCGACACGCACACTTCCATTTTGGATTCCGTTGTCTTTCTCGTCACTCGAGTCATTGTTTCCGCGCTCCTTTCGCCGCATTATTTCCGCTCTTTCACAGCCAGCCCATGCGTGTCAAAGCCCTCGACCTTCGCCATCAAATAGGCCTTGTCCCGTACCATTTCAAACCCATCCTTGGACGCATA
>CALLNG010000273.1 GCA_938005345.1 uncultured Clostridia bacterium | reverse complement strand
GAAAGAATGTTTGTTATTGTGGAAGCTTTAGGACGGGGCATTTCCAAAGAAACAATTCATGCCATTACAAAAATTGATTTATGGTTCCTTGCAAAGTTAGAGCATTTGGTGCAATTTGAAGCGCAGCTGGCCAAAGGAAACCTGGATGACAAACTGTATTTGGAAGCGAAAAAGTTAGGGTATCTAGATAAGACGATTGAAGAAATTTCTGGTTGCAAAATCCGAAATCCGCGCTATGCTTCTTATAAAATGGTCGATACCTGCGCGGCTGAATTTTCGGCGGAAACACCGTATTTTTATGCCTCCTATGAAGAGGAAAACGAAGCAGCTGAGTTTATTCAGCATTCAAAAAAACGTGGAAAAGGCACTGTTATTGTATTCGGTTCCGGCCCCATACGGATTGGACAGGGCGTGGAATTTGACTATGCTTCCGTGCACTGCGTTTGGGCGCTGCAGGAAGCGGGTTATGATGTAGTGATTGTCAACAATAACCCGGAAACTGTTTCTACGGACTTTGACACTGCTGACCGGCTTTATTTTGAACCGCTGACAATTGAAGATGCTATGAATGTGATTCATACGGAGCAGCCAGTTGGCGTCGTGGTAGCGTTTGGCGGACAAACGGCAATCAAGCTGACAAATGAATTAGATAGGCGCGGCGTACCAATTTTGGGGACAAGCGCGGATAGCATTGATATGGCAGAGGACCGGGAGCGGTTTGATGAATTGTTAGAAAAATTGCATATCCGCCGGCCGCAGGGGTATACCGTGATGAATACCAACGATGCGCTGGAAGTGGCGAAAAAAATAGGATATCCGGTACTGATGCGGCCTTCTTATGTATTAGGCGGACAAAATATGATCATTGCATTTACGGATGACGATATCCGGGAATATATGAAAATTATACTGGATCAAAATATCGAAAATCCAGTGTTAATTGATCAATATCTGATGGGAACCGAATTGGAAGTGGATGCCATTTGTGACGGTAAAGATGTTTTGATTCCCGGTATCATGGAACATATTGAACGCGCGGGCGTGCACTCCGGGGATTCTATCGCGGTATATCCAGCGTGGAATGTCAGTGATGAAATGATAGAGCGCATTGTGGAGTGTTCTAAAAATTTGGCGGTTTCCCTAAAAACCAAGGGACTTATTAACATTCAATATTTGATTTATCAAGGGGAACTCTATGTCATTGAAGTTAATCCACGCTCTTCCAGAACCATTCCCTATATCAGTAAGGTGACCGGCGTGCCAATGGTGGACCTTGCCACGCGCGCTATGTTAGGAGAATCCCTAAAAGAGATGGGATATGGAACGGGGCTGTATAAATTGTCGCCGTATATCGCAGTTAAGGTTCCTGTCTTTTCCTTTGAAAAACTCATTAATGTGGACAACCATCTTGGACCAGAGATGAAGTCAACAGGTGAAGTGCTGGGAATTGGCAGCAATTTGGAAGAAGCGCTGTACAAAGGACTGATTGCGGCTGGATACCATATGAAAAAACAGGGCGGCATTTTTATTTCTGTACGGGATACGGATAAAAAAGAAATCGCAGAAACGGCAAAGCAATTTAAAGAATTGGGCTTCAAGCTGTATGCAACGCGCGGAACGGCTGAGGTACTGCGCCGGGCGGAATTGCCGGTTGAAGTGGTGGATAAGATTCACGAGTCGGAACACAATACCCTGAAACTGATTGAGAGTGGAAAAATTCAGTATGTTATATCTACCTCCTCAAAAGGGCGTGTGCCAACGCGGGATAGTGTCAAAATACGCCGCAAAACGGTGGAACGCAATATTCCCTGCCTAACCTCCATTGACACGGCAAATGCGCTGGCACATAGTTTGAAAAGCCGTTATTCGGAGACGTCGATTGAATTGGTCAACCTCAATCAAATGAGAAAGGATAAAGTAAAATTGGAATTTACGAAAATGCAGGGCTGTGGAAACGATTATATTTATTTTAATTGTTTTCACCAGGAAATTGATAATCCAGAGGGTCTTAGCGTTACGCTGTCTGATCGGCATTTTGGAATCGGTGGCGATGGCGTAGTGTTGATTTGCCCATCAAAAGTGGCCGATGCGAAAATGCGCATGTTTAATTTGGATGGCAGCGAAGGTAAAATGTGCGGTAATGCCATTCGCTGTGTCGGGAAATATCTATATGATCTTACGGACAAAGAAACCGTTACAATTGAAACGCTGAGCGGCATCAAAACCGTGGAATTAATCAAGCGCAACCATATTGTACAGCGTGCAAAAGTAGATATGGGAAAAGCAGAACTTACTCCTTCGTTAATCCCGGTTAAAATGCAGGGAGACAAAGTAGTGGGTGCACCAGCAAACATTGCTGGGAAAGAATACGAAATTACATGTGTTTCCATGGGAAATCCACATTGTGTGGTATTTTGCGAATCCGTAGAAGCGCTGGATATTGAAACAGTTGGTCCGCAATTTGAAAATGACCCGCTGTTTCCAGAACGGGTCAATGCTGAATTTGTCAAAGTGCTGGACCGGAATACGTTGAAAATGCGAGTGTGGGAACGTGGCAGCGGTGAAACATGGGCCTGTGGCACTGGCGCTTGCGCGGCAGCGGTGGCAGCGGTGGAAAATGGATATTGTGACAAAAATGAAGATATAACCGTAAAACTCAAAGGCGGGGACTTGGTGATTCGTTATACAGATTCTGCCGTCTTTATGACAGGAGATGCAACTACAGTATTTGAAGGAACCATTACAGTATAAGAATTAGACGGGAGGCAGACAATGAAAATAAACAAACACTATTTGGCGCTGCAGGAAAGCTACTTATTTTCTACCATTGCAAAAAAAGTCAGTGATTATCAGCAAAAACATCCGGAAGCAGATATCATCCGTATGGGCATCGGCGATGTCACACGTCCATTATGTCCGGCGGTTGTGGAAGCTATGGGAAAAGCGGTTCAAGAAATGGGAAA
>CALLNG010000272.1 GCA_938005345.1 uncultured Clostridia bacterium | reverse complement strand
TTCTGAGAGCGCAAATACATCAAAATTTCATTTTCTATACATTTTGCAGCATAGGTTGCAAGTTTGGTTTTTCGCTGTGCATTATAGCTTGAAATCCCTTTGATCAGCCCTATTGTTCCAATTGATAACAAATCCTCTGTATCCCTATTTCCAAAGGGGACGTATTTTTTAATAACATGCGCAACCAATCTTAAATTCCGTTCAATCAGCACATTTTTCGCTTCTAAATCCCCATTGAGCATTTTTTGAATGTAGTATTCTTCCTCTTCCTGACGCAGCGGCTTAGGAAAAGAACCGGCATTTCCAATATAACATGCGGCAAAAATTGCATGAAACGCGCAAATGCCGGCTAACGTCCATATGATTTCAAGCATAGCATTCCCCCCTATCTCTTTTTTCCTATATTGCCATTATATGCAAAGCTTCCTGTTTTGTGCCTGTTTCTTTAGCTGCTATAATTTTCAATAGCGCTATAGAGTTTTTCCTTTGTCTCAAATCGGATGCCTTCTTCCAATTTCTTTTTCTCTTCATCAGGCAACGCTTCAATCCGCACTTCATTGGCTACAAAATCAACCTCTAGCCCTCCGCCCGGCATAATGATATATGCAATCGTACGGTCCCCTACATAGCGCAACAAATATCCTTCTGGCTGTGCCGCTGTTTCCGTTGGCTGAATTTGGGGCGTCGCCGTTGTGCTGACTGGATTTACGTTTTCCTCCAGCGGTGCTTCCTTCGCTTCATAATGCGTTGCATTTTGGTTTTCCAGCATGCCAAAGCCCATGCCTGCCCCAAATGCCACAAGCGCTGCTAACACAAATATAATGATATGATTCGTTCTCATGATCTTCCTCCTGTTCTAAAAGAATCCACCTCTAACCCACAGGATTACCAATTTTAGGAATTTTATACACAAATCTCAAATTTTTCAGGTCAATTCACCAAATTTTTATAAAATAGCTTGTATCTTCCTGCAAACTATATTATAATAGGTGTGTATGTTCACAAACATCAGTTCTTTTTTGCCAGCATATCCATCTGCCGAAAGAAAATCCAATAGTACGCAGATCAGGAATGGAGGTTACGTACATGGCTAAATCGAAGAAAAATAAACCATCTAAGGCAAGAAGGTTTTTCAAATTTTTAGGTTCTGCCCTACTGGTAATCGGTATCATCTCCTGTTTCATTATGGCAGGTATCATATCTACGTTTGTGGTGGATGCCCTCAATTTTGAAATTGAAGATTACCAATTAAACTTGACATCTTCTATCGTATATACCGATGCACAAGGAAACCCTGTTGAATATGAAAAACTGAGTTCTGACAGTAACCGGATTTGGGTCACGATTGACCAAATACCGACCTATATGCAAGAAGCTGCAGTGGCCATTGAAGATGAGCGTTTTTACAAGCACAAAGGAATGGATATTAAGCGAACCGCCGGTGCCTTTTTGGAATACATAACAGGCAATGCTTCTTACGGTGGCAGTACTATCACACAACAGTTGGTAAAAAATATTACCAATGACAAGGAAGTATCTCCAACGCGAAAAATTCAGGAAATTTTAAGGGCAATTGTACTAGAAACCAAAATGGATAAATCTCAAATTCTGGAATTTTATCTCAATATTGTATACTTTGGTAATGGTTGCGATGGTGTACAGTCTGCCGCTCTGACTTATTTTGACAAAGATGTCTCGGAGTTATCTCTTGCTGAGGCAGCTTCCATTGTCGGAATTACCCAGTCTCCTTCCAAATTTGATCCCTTTGTCAATCCTGAAGAGAACAAAAAGAAGCAGGAGTTGGTATTGGACAAGATGCTGGAGCTTGGATATATTTCAGAAAGCGAATGTCAACAAGCTAAAGCAGAGCCACTACATTTCACAACAAAGCAAAGTGACAACGGAAAAGTTGTGACCAATTCTTATTTTACGGAGGCGCTCATTAAGGAAGTTCAGGCTGATTTAGTCAACGAGCTTCGTGTCTCGGAAGCGACTGCCAACAAAATGCTATATAATAGTGGGCTGCAAATTTACGGTACCGTAGATACCAATATTCAGTCTGTCATGGAAGATGTTTTTTCGGATAGTTCCAATTTTCCAAAACTGTCCGGAGATGTTCAGCCGCAGGCTGCTATGGTTGTTATGGATCCCTATACTGGGGAAATCAAGGGCGTTATTGGGGGTGCTGGCCCCAAAACAGCGGACCTCACCCTAAACCGTGCAATTTCTTCGCTGCGCCAGCCAGGTTCTACAATGAAACCAATTGGAGCTTACGGGCCTGCACTGGAAAAAAATATTCTTTCTCCGGGCAGTGTTTTGATTGACGAAGAATTTAGTTACCAGGGCTGGGAGCCAAAAAACTGGTATTCCGGTTATAAAGGGCCTGTCACAGTCCGGCAAGCGATTGTGGAATCCATGAATATTCCGGCTATTAAAACGGTGCAAATGGTGGGAATTGATACTTCCTTTAACTTTTTGAAAAAATTAGGGATTACTTCCCTGGTAGAAAGTAAAGTAATTGATGGAAAAGAGTATTCCGACAAAAATCTTAGTGCTTTATCAATTGGTGGTATGACAGAGGGTGTTAGTGTCAAAGAATTGACGTCTGCCTATGCAACCTTCGCAAACAAAGGTGTGCATGTCACGCCGCACACTTATACCAAAATACTGGATCATAACGGCAAGGTTATTTTGGAAAAATCCATTGAGTCCACACAAGTTTTTTCTGAACAGACTGCTTACTTGATGACCAGTATGCTGGAATCTTCCGCAAAGGGAAGTATGGGTATCTCTGCGAAAATTGATATGCCATATGCGGCAAAAACCGGTACTACCAACGACGACATTGACCGGTGGTTTGTGGCCTATACTCCGTATTATATCGGCGGCGTATGGTATGGATATGACCAGCCCAAAACGCTGCCCTACAGCCAAACCAGAATTGTATCCCATAAGCTGTGGCAAAAAGTGATGGGGGCCATACATGAAGATTTGGAATATACGGAATTTCCTAAACCCTCCGGGATTACGACGGCTAAAATATGTACTCAAACCGGCGATTTACCCTTAAGTAGCTGTCCAACCGTGGTAGAAGAGTTTAAAACGGGAATGGTGCCGAAAAAAACCTGTGACGGAAATCACAGCGTAAAAAGTTCTCCTGTAGAAACTACTCCAGCATCGTCTACGCAAACCAGTGCATCTCCCGCAGCCACAGTGGCAGGCTCTCCCACCGTGACGGAAACTCCCCCCGCTGTGTCTGCAACACCAGATGAGCCAGCCCGGACAACTCCGCCGCCGGAACGGACGCCGGTCCAAACGAATCCTTCCGCCGGCAGAGAAGAACCCGCGTCCAATGTGCCGCCAAACGAAGCAGAACCACTCTCACCAGCGGCATAGCAATGTGTCTTTTACCATAACACATGCAAAATTTTATATGCTACAGAGAAATTCCCACCCGAAACGCAGTTTCCGGTGGGAATTATTTTTATATAAGAAGATACTTTTGATCCCGATTGCTCTATCATTTGTTCCTTTTTTATAAAAAAATATCTCCCCACATAGGTGATATCGTCATATTGAGTATCAGCTTTTTGCCGTTGCGATAAGCGACAGCAGTAACGGTGGATTTTCCTTTGTCCTGCTGATTATTTTAATACTGCAATGATAGATTGCGATAGATATTTCTCCCTTCAGATAACAAAAAAGCAATCATTTTTTTGACTGCTCCGGATTTTGTTATTATGTTTTTATCCGCCGGTAACCTAGCATTTTCATTTTATGTATTCTCTCGTCAAATAGTCGTCTTGTTATAGTATTATTAGTAGGTGTATACCACTATTTTTGAAATTGCAGAAATTGTTCCGTAGTAAGAATCCCTTCATTAAATACCGCATTGTAGATCTCCTTACTATGATAATGCTTTTTGCCTTTGTTAAATCCATAAAAACCACGAATAATTAAATCCTGCTTTATTTTCATGATTGCATTTTTCAGTTCAGGTTTTTCTTGTATTAAATGGATAATATTATGGGCATATACTATGGAATCATCAATTTCTACTTTATCTTTCCACCAAATATCGATATTCCAGCGGTCACCTGACATCTCCGTTTCAAATCCCAAAAAAGCCGATTTATTTTTTATATCCAATTCCCCGTTGAAATGGATCGGAATTGCTTTTTCTAAGATATCCGAAGTCAATTGATAATAGTTTTGCGTATTCAGCTTAGATTTATCCATATAAAAATCTAAATCATTCCATGTCATAATTCCCATTGTATAACTACCAACAATATGTACATCTCCATACTTTTGAAGAAGTTTTAATAAACCATGATTGTACATTAAATCATCAGCTTTTTCGTAGATATTCATTATTTTTTCTCCCTTTATATTATTTTCACACTATACCAAACTTTGAGAGTTATCTATGTGGCTGTTATATCACGTAATATCTTTAATTTCAACTTACACAATATAATAGCGTTTTTTATGCCACGTTTATCTTGATACTAAAAATCAAGTCCACAAAAGTGGTGTGGGGAAATACCTTTCCCTGCGTATGAAAACAAGGTTTGTTTTTATACGCCCTCTGCAAGAGTCGATGTCTTTCCGTAACGCACCTGTTAATGTGTATAATAATGTGCTCTTGTCATAACAAGAGATTTTCTTCCCGTTCGGTCCCCGTCCCAGTAATTTTTCTACTGCTGACCTTGCAAATTTGCTTGAAAAAATCTCAATTTAATAATGTTTGTATCTGCTCATTTGTAAAGTCCGTGCTATTTTCGATTACGCTTTCCAAAATCGCCCCTTGTTCAATCAACCGCCTTGTCCGTTTTTTCGTTCCTCAGTTTTCAGCTTTGAAATAAGGCAATTTTACCTATGGCTTAACTATACAATTTCTTTTTTTTGCTAATTACATTTCTTTATCAACTGTTTTATAAATATCAAATCCTTCTCAAATAAAAGAGAGGTGTCAAGCCACCTCTCTTTTTATATAGGTTAATCGCATTGTTCCTCCTGAGTTAAAGCAGATTCCAAATAACTTACCGTTGTTCTAATATAAGCCGTATTGCCGTTCTCTTTTCTCCTTCTACTTCAATATCCGTAAATGCCGGAATACAGACCAAATCAATACCTGCTGGTGCCAAAAAACCTCTTGCTATTGCAATCGCTTTTACTGCCTGATTGATAGCCCCAGCACCGATTGCCTGAATTTCCGCTGAACCATTTTCCCTCACCACTTCTGCAAGTGCTCCTGCTACTGAATTTGGCGTAGATTTTGA
>CALLNG010000271.1 GCA_938005345.1 uncultured Clostridia bacterium | reverse complement strand
ACGCTGATACAGGTAGCCTCTGTACTGGGTGTGTCAGTTGATTATATTTTGACCGGAGAAGATATCCAATATGCGCATCCGGATCAATACTGGCGTACCATGGCCCTGCTAAGCCAATGCCCGGCGCAAAAACTTCCCTATTTGGAAGCGGTGGCGCTCAATTATTTGCTTTCTTTGGATTCCAATCCGCCTTCCTTTGAGCAAAACTGTCTCTGTACGCCAGAGCGGAATATCCAATTTAGAAGGAAATAACTGCTTGTTTCTATTTTCTGGTAGACAAAATTAGTTTGCCGCGGAACACCATCCAACCATCCAAATGTGGTGCACCGCCGCATCTGGATGGATTTTTGTTTTACATTTGCAACGCATTGGCGGGAGGAGTTTGAGAAACGTGACGCAATCGAATGCACAAAGCCAAGGCATTTATATCCATATCCCCTTTTGCCGCGCGAAATGCGGCTACTGCGATTTTAATTCGTATGCGGGCATGGAAGATGCCATGGCCTCCTATACGGAGGCAGTCTGTACCGAGATAACTACCAGTTGCGGCGGCACAGCAGATACTCTCTATTTTGGCGGTGGTACGCCAACACTACTGCCACTGCCCCATATGCAACAACTTTTAGACGCCGTCTCGAAACATTTTTCCCTAGCAGGAGACGCAGAGATTACCTTAGAAGCCAATCCTGCTACCTTTGACCGGGATCAGGCAGCTGCTTACCGCGCAATGGGATTTAACCGTATTAGCATCGGTGTGCAGAGTTTTTCCCCACTGCTGCTACGGCGTTTGGGACGGCTGCACGATGATAAGCAAGCTATTTTCGCAGTGGAATCCGCATCTGCAGCGGGTTTTACTAACATCAGTATTGATTTGATGTACGCTTTACCCGGCCAAACTCCGCAGCAACTGGAACAAGATTTACGCCGCGTGCAGTCTCTTCCCATTTCGCACCTATCCGTCTATGGATTAAAAATAGAGGAGGGAACCCCGTTCGCCCGGCAAAACATTACGGTGCAGGAAGACGACTATGTACAAATGTACGAGGAGATCTGTACATTGCTGCCAGAGATGGGGTTTGCCCAGTATGAACTCTCAAACTTCGCGCATTCAGGTGCGAAGTCCCGTCATAATTTAAAATATTGGCGGCACGTCCCATATCTCGGCTTGGGCGCAGGCGCCCATTCCTTTGATGGCCAACGCCGGTGGAAAAACCGGCGTAGTATTGCCGACTACATTGCAGCAGCGGACAAACGGGTTGCTGTGGAATCTTTAACCGAACAGGACCATTTGGTAGAAAAATGGATTTTGGGTATGCGGCTAACAGAAGGGGTGCCGGAACAACTCCCAATGCAATTCCCCGGCGGTGCAGCAAAATTGCGGCAGTACGCCAATGCGGGTTTTTTGTTTTATCCCAATCCGCACCGCATCGCTTTCACCACCAAAGGATTTTTGGTTTCTAACACCATCTTGTCCTCTTTTTTACCCTAACGCTACGTATGGTCCTTCTGCTTTGCATTGTAGTATGGCATGGCCTACTCATAGCATGGCAGAAGCCCTAACCCAGTTCGTCAGGGCCTATGATACAAGAGCCGGAATGTCGGCGTTATGGCGTGCCTTTTTGGCACGCCTTTTGCTTTTCTACTTAAACTCTCATGGAACTTGTTATAGGTGACATAAAGCGTTTTTTATATCCTCTCCTGGTTTTGCGCTCCACTTTCCCCGTTTTGTGATATTGTTATTTTCCCCGTTTCAATAGCGCATTTACGGCTTTGAACGTCATAACGATTGCATATCTTAGGAGTTATTGTAATTAAAAATGAATTCAGAAATGGTTATATGAAATACATTAAATAAATTTGAATATAATAATATTCATAGGAGTGATGGCCATGTTCAAAATTGATAACGAATTCAGCAATGCAAATATATCCCGGACAGTACGGTTTACGGACAAATTATATGAACAGTTGAACCGGGTAGCCAATACGAATCGCATTTCGTTTAATCTCTTGGTGCTGCAATGCTGCAAATACGCATTAGATGATTTGGAGGAAAACAACAAACAATAGTTTCTTTGGCAGATACAATAATAACATCAAAATTGGTTATATCTAGATGTGCCTCGTTATGATAAAATAGAAAATTGGAGCGTATAGGCGCTTCTGCCATGGCCAAGAGGCACATCGAGTCACACTACATATAAAACTTTCTGAAAATAATTTAATAATTTTTGGAATATTATACCATTTACTTACAAAATGTCGAAGTTTGCAAAACGTTTTTAGTACTTTTATCCTATTTTTTAACAGTTCGACAAAAAAAATGAATTTTCTTTCTTGCGATTTTTCTCATATTTGAGTAAAATGAACTTGTGGCCAAACAAAAGAAAAAACGTCAAAGGGCCACAGGGAGGCTGATACATATGAGAAAAGAGAAAAGATCAATCAAACTTTATTGGCAATCGTTGAAACGGAAAATACAAGTTAGCCTCATACGCTGGATGCGGGATTGCGGCAGCCGGTATATTGAATGGCGCCTAGACCGCGGACTGCCGGTGACTGGGCGTGGGCTGCGCTTTTTACAGCGTCGGCTGTCTGTGATGACGAGCCGCTGTTGGGAAAACGAGCAGGAGGAGTCCTCCTGCATCCGTATTTTTGCCACACAGCGCTAACCTTGATTATTCCAAACGGTCCCAGCCTCTGGGCTTTACGCCTGGAGGCTTTTTTTCTAAGCAGAAAAATGCCAAAAAATACTTGACAAAACAGGAAAAAGCATGTACAATAAATTATGACCGCCAAAAAATGGCGGCATCCTTGCTTCCGGGAAATGCCGGAGGCCTAAGTCCAAAAGGAGGTGAACAAAATGGCGGAACAGATCAACAAATACGAAACCATTTTCGTGCTTGACGCTGATCTAGACGAGGAGACTACGAACGATCTTGTCGAAAAACTGAAGTCATTGATTGCAAGTAATGGTACGGTGGAACAGGTCGATGTTTGGGGAAAACGTCGCCTGGCTTACCCAATCAATTACAAAAATGAAGGGTATTATGTTTTGATTGAGTTTTCATCCAATCCGTCCTTCCCGTCTGAGCTGGAACGTATTTACAACATTACAGAGCAAGTAATACGTTCAATTGTTGTGAAAAAAGAAGCGTAAACCCTGGTAACGAAGAAAGGAAGCGTAGCGATGCTAAACCGTGCAATTTTAATGGGCCGCCTCACGCGTGACCCAGAACTTCGGACAACGCCAAGCGGCGTCAGTGTGGCTTCTTTTACGCTCGCGGTGGACCGCGGCTATGCCAAGGCCGGTGAAGAAAAACAAACTGATTTTATCAACATTGTCGCGTGGCGTGCAACAGCAGAATTTGTGGGCCGGTATTTTACCAAAGGTATGATGATGATCGTGGAAGGTAGGATTCAGTCCCGCAGTTGGGAAGATCAAAACGGAAACAAACGGTATGCGGTAGAAGTTGTCGCAGACAACATCCAGTTTGGGGAATCCAAAAAAGCGGCGTCTCAGCACGCTGGTATGGATGCGCCCGCGCCGGCAGCGCCTGCATCTCAGCAGGACAGCGGTTTTGGCGATGTGGCTGGATTTTCGATTGCATCGGACGATGACGATCTACCGTTTTAAGCAAATGTTTGGAAGGAGGAAACAATCATGGCATATGATAGAGCTGACCGGCCGAGAGGCAGAAGAGGCAAGAAAAAAGTTTGCGCATTTTGTGCAGACAAAGTAACAGAAATTGATTACAAGGACGTTGCAAAACTGCGCCGTTATGTATCGGAGCGGGGCAAAATTGTGCCGCGCCGTATCAACGGAAACTGCGCTCGTCATCAGAGACAGGTGACAACGGCTATCAAACGTGCAAGAATCATTGCGTTGCTGCCGTTTACAACGGACTAATTTTCCAAAAGCCAGGATCAGTTCCTGGCTTTTGTTTTATACAAGAACAAATATATTTTTGCCCTTGATACAATGCGAAGGCAGATACATAATGCGGGAAGCAAGTTATTTTATAGTAAGGCGGGAAACAAAATGACAGAACGGGACATGCTGATACAAGGCGCAAAGCAATTTGGCCTCTCCATGCAGGAGCGGACAGCACAGCAATTTGAAACCTATGCGCAGCTACTGGTGGAATGGAACCAAAAAATAAATTTAACAGCCATTACGGAATATCAGGATATTGTGACAAAACATTTTCTTGACAGCTTAGCGCTTGCGGGCTGCGGGCTGGCGCTGGAAGGCGCAAATATGATTGATGTAGGGACAGGCGCTGGATTTCCCGGGCTGGCTCTTAAATTGCAATTTCCCACGCTGCGCCTGACACTGCTGGATTCCCTGGCAAAGCGGCTGCACTTTCTGCAAACAGCCGTTTCGGAAATGGGTGTAGACGGCGTGGAATTTTGTCACGCGCGTGCAGAGGATGGCGGCCGGGACCGCGCGCTGCGGGAGCAATTTGACATTGCCACAGCGCGTGCTGTAGCGCGGCTGAGCGTACTGGCAGAATATTGCCTTCCCTTTATCAAGGTGGGCGGCGTACTGGCAGCGCTAAAAGGCCCCATGGCGCAGGAGGAGTTGGAAGCAGCCGGGCATGCCATTGCCGTTTTGGGCGGACGGCTGCGTGAAGTGCGCAGCGTGGAAATTCCGTTTGCCGCACTTTCCCACAAAATCGTACTGATTGACAAAGTGCATCCCACGCCAAAGCAGTACCCGCGCAAGGCAGGCACGCCTGCCAAATCTCCATTGGGATAATCCTGATTTTATTATTTTAACAGCAACATAGGCAACGCCGTCTTTCGCCGTTTTTTCTCCGGTGGGCGGCGTTTTTTTATTTCTTTTTCCACAAGATGCCACACCATCCATTGTCAGGATGTATCCTAAGCTCTTGCATACGGTTTCTTTTTTTTGAAATCAATGCGACCTAGCGGTTAAAATCTGCTCTATCCGTCAATACTAGCATCAAAAACAGGCTGCTGGGCGATTCGCGCGCGGCTGGGCAAGAAAGGATGCTGCAAAAATGGCAAAAGACCAAAAGGACACCGTATCTGTGCAAACGGAAGTGGATACACTGGTAAAAAACGCATTGCATGCACTGGAGGCCATGTGCACTATGAATCAGGAACAAGTGGACGCCATTGTCAAGGCCATGGCCATGGCGGGCATGGATCAGCACATGACGCTGGCAAAAATGGCAGTGGAAGAAACTGGACGCGGCGTATATGAAGATAAAATTACCAAAAATATGTTTTCTACTGAATACATCTACCATTCCATCAAATCCATGAAAACCGCAGGTGTGATTGAAGAAAATGAGCTGGAGGGGTATGAAGAGGTTGCCGAGCCAGTCGGCGTGATTGCAGGCGTAACGCCCGTTACAAATCCGACCTCCACCACCATGTTCAAGGCCATTATTTCGCTCAAGGCGCGTAACCCAATTATTTTCGGCTTTCATCCTTCCGCACAGAACTGTTCTGCAGCTTCTGCCCAGGTGTTGCTGGACGCAGCTATAAAGGCTGGTGCGCCGCCGTACTGTATCCAGTGGATTACCCACCCCTCCATCGAAGCAACCAACGCGCTCATGCACCATCCCGGCGTGTCACTGGTGCTTGCGACGGGCGGCAGCGGCATGGTGCGCGCGGCGTATAGCACGGGAAAGCCAGCGCTGGGCGTGGGCCCTGGAAACGTGCCCTGTTACATCGAAAAAAGCGCGCATGTCGAGCGGGCCTGTCACGACCTGATTCTGTCCAAAACGTTCGACAACGGCATGATATGCGCTTCTGAACAGGCCGCTATCGTGGATGCCCCCATTGCTAAGGAGTTTGAACAGTGCATGACGGAAAACAGATGCTATTTTCTGAGTGCGGACGAAATAGAAAAGGTCAGCCGCTATGTGATAAACGAGGAAAAAGGCGCGGTCAACCCGGATGTGGTTGGGCAATGCGCGTTCAAAATTGCCCAGCGTGCGGGAGTGGAGGTTCCTGTGGACACCAAAATTCTGCTGGCTAAACTAGAGGGTGTAGGCCCGCAGTATCCCCTGTCCCGCGAAAAACTTTCCCCTGTTTTGGCCTATTATGTGGTAAAAGACTGGAAGGAAGGAATTCGGCGGTCCGAAGAAATGGTCGAGTTTGGCGGACTGGGGCACAGCGCTGTTGTGCACACAGAAAATGACGATGTGATAGAAGCCTTTCAGCAGCGTATCAAAGCGGGGCGGCTAATTGTCAACGCTCCATCCTCCCAAGGCGCAATTGGTGACATTTACAACACCAACATGCCGTCTCTTACGCTGGGCTGCGGCTCCTTTGGCGGCA
>CALLNG010000270.1 GCA_938005345.1 uncultured Clostridia bacterium | reverse complement strand
GTCCCAGCAACGTTTTAGTCATTTGCTGCATTTGCTGTTTTTCTGCCCGTCCATATCCTGTGACTGCCTGTTTAATTTGTAACGGCGTATATTCATAAATAGGCACAGACTCATTAGTTCCCGCCAGCAAAATAACACCGCGTGCCTGCGCTACCGCCATAGCCGTTGTGGTGTTGGTATTGAAAAACAATTCCTCCACCGCCATAACATCTGGCTTATATTGATACAGCAACAGCCGCAGCTCCTCATAAATGGTTTTGATACGGGACGTGAGTTTTGTTTTTGCCGGCGTGGTTATGGCACCGTATCCCAGCGTCCGGAAGCGGTTGCCTGTATAATCCACTACGCCATATCCCACAATTGCCACGCCGGGGTCAATCCCTAAAATAACCATATCCGCCTCTTTCCTTTACCGCTTACCTAATTCCTCTTTGAGCAGCGCATTAACAGTCTGCGGATTGGCCTTGCCCTTGGACAATTTCATAACCTGTCCCATCATAAATTTAATAGCGCGGTCTTTTCCTGCCTTATAATCTTCAATAGACTGCGGGTTTTGTTCCAACACTTCCTGCACCATACTGCGCAGCGCACCCTCATCGCTAATTTGTACTAGTCCCAATTCCTCCACAATTTGTTTGGGCGATTTGGGCGATTCAAACAGCGTTTCCAGCACCCGTTTCCCGGCAGAATTGCTAATTGTTCCGCCTTCAATAAGCCTAATCATCTCCGCCAGCTGTTCCGGCGAGAAGGGTACATCATCTATCAACATATCCTTTTCTTTTAAGATGCGGGAAATATCTCCCATAATCCAGTTGGACGCTCCTTTTGCACTGGCACCAGCCGCCACAGTAGCTTCAAAGAATTCTGCCGTTGGACGGTAGTCCGTTAAAATGCCCGCGTCATAGTCCGGCAATCCTAGTTCTTTGACATACCGCGCCCGTTTTACATGTGGCAATTCTGGCAAATCCTGTTTGATTTTTTCTACGAATTCTGGTTCAATGCGGATCGGCATGAGGTCCGGTTCCGGAAAATACCGGTAATCCTGTGCTTCCTCTTTGGAGC
>CALLNG010000269.1 GCA_938005345.1 uncultured Clostridia bacterium | reverse complement strand
CCACAGCTACGAAAATTTTAATTCTACCGAGTTGGCGACTGCATCGTTTGGGCAAGGGTTTACCATCACACCATTGCAGATGGTAACGGCAGTTTCTGCGCTGGTCAACGGGGGCGTCATGTACCGTCCGCATATTGTCAAACAAATTAAAGACAGCCAGGGAAACATTGTAGAGGATTTTCAGCCGGAAATCATCCGGCAGCCCATTTCCAAAGAGACTTCAGAACAGATGAAATTTGTTATGGAAACGGTTGTCAACGATTCGGGCAGTAAAGCCGCAGTGAAAGGTTACCGGATTGGTGGGAAAAGCGGTACTAGCGAAAAACAGCCGCGTGGAAATAATAAATATATCGGGTCTTTTGTAGCGGCTGCACCAATTGATGACCCGCAGATTGTTTGTCTCGTCATTTTGGATGAGCCGGAAGGAGAATCCTATTACGGCGGCCAAACAGCGGCGCCAGCAGCGGGAAAAATTGTAGAAGAAATCATGCAGTATTACAATATTGAACCCAGTTATACCGAGGAAGAATTGGCAGCCATGATGACGACTGTGCCGGATATCACAGGAAAAACGGTGGATGAAGCCAAAAGCACGTTAACTAATTATCGTTTGGGTGCAAAGATTGTGGGAACCGGTTCGACAATTACAGGCCAGGAACCGCAGGCAGGAACAACATTAAAAGAATATTCCAGTGTCACTATATATACGGACGGTGCTACAACGGAGGCCAACATGGTGACCGTACCAGATGTGATTGGTAAAACAGCAACAGAGGTGAACAAGATTCTAACAGACAGCGGCTTAAATGCGAAGGTGACCGGTGGCGGTAACAATCAAACTTCTGTCAAACAGGAGCCAGCAGCCGGGACAAAAGTGCCGGCAGGAACTGCCATCACGGTTGAATTCCAAGCGCAGGAGCCGCAGACAGGATAAAAAATAACAGAAAGGGCGGAGGAATTATATTTTGACCATACAACAAATCATTCAAGAAATACAACACCGGTCGTTTACAGGCGATCCTTCCGCTGAGATAAGCGGGATTACGCGCGACACAAGGGAAGTTCAACCTGGTTATGTGTTTGTGTGTATCCGTGGGACACATATTGATGGACATGAACTCGCAGCGCAGGCCGTAGAGGCCGGCGCTGTGCTCGTGATTGCAGAGCAGGCAACAGGAAGCGGCGCTGCGGAGCTTTTGGTGGAAGATACCAAACAGGCGATGGCAGAGGCCGCATGCGCATTTTATGGGCATCCGTCTAAAACACTCCATGTGATTGGCATAACGGGAACAAATGGCAAAACAACTGTTACCCATTTGCTCAAAAGCATTTTAGAAATGGCAGATAAAAAGGTAGGACTGATTGGGACGGATGCGGTAATCATTGGAGAGAGAGAAATCCCAGCAGAACGGACAACGCCGGAGTCCTATCAATTACAACAGTATTTTCGAGATATGCTAGATGCGGGAATGGAATACTGCGTCATGGAGGTGTCTTCCCATGCATTGGAACTAAAGCGGGTCTATGGAACACAGTTCCAGATTGGTATTTTTACCAATTTGACCCATGACCATTTAGACTTTCATGGTACCATGGCGCGTTATGCTCAGGCAAAAGCAACATTGTTTGCCAGTTCCCAAATAGGTGTCGGAAACGCAGATGATGCATACAATGATACCATTACGGTAAAAGCAAATCCGCGGGTCAATTATTCTATTGAGCAAAAAAGTGATCTACAAGCGAGCAATATTCGGCTGTCACAGCGGGGATCCGTTTTTCAAGTCTCGGGAAAAATGCAGGGAGAAATAAAAGTCGGATTGCCCGGACGGTTTAACGTCTATAACGCGTTGGCAGCGGCACTCGGTGCGCTGGAACTTGGTATTTCGCCAGAAGCAGTGCAACGGGGACTGATTATATCAAAAGGAGCAAAGGGAAGAGCAGAAATTGTACCGGTATCAGCGCCGTTTCGTGTCATGATTGACTATGCGCACACACCGGACGGCTTGGAAAATATACTATCCACATTACGGGAATTTACAGATGGCAGAATCCTTACTGTATTTGGCAGTGCGGGAGACCGGGACCGGGAAAAACGGGCGCCTATGGGAGAAATTGTAGGAAAATGGTCTGATTATTGTATCATTACAGCAGACAACCCGGCAAGCGAGAAGGCAGAGGATATTTGCAAGGAGATTGAACCAGGCGTTATCGCATCTGGATGTCCGTATACCATTATATTAGACCGTGAGGTTGCCATCGTTCATGCACTGGAGGAAGCAAAAGAGGGCGATATCGTACTATTGGCAGGGAAGGGTCATGAAACCTACCAAATCATAGGCGGGGAAAAAGTTCCTTTTTGTGAGACGGAAATTGTAAAAAATTATTTTCGGGAGCGCTAATGTAAGCGCGCAAAGAGGAAATTGAGGAGAGAGTGGAACTATGGGGAGTTATATTGCTGCATTTGTTATTGCGTTGCTAGCTGCGCTTATAATAGGGCCGTTGGTGATTCCAGTGCTACACCGGTTAAAATTTGGACAGGAAATCCGGGAAGAGGGACCACGCTGGCACAGCAAAAAGGCAGGAACACCCGCGATGGGCGGAATTATTTTCATTTTGGCTGCCTTCATCAGCTGTCTTGCAGTGTATTGGCGGGATTTTAAGGTTATTATGCTGCTATACTTGAGTTTGGCATTTGGCGTGATTGGGTTTGTGGACGACTTTATTAAGGTAAAGATGAAACGAAACCTGGGCCTAACGGAAATCCAAAAGTTGCTAATGCAAATTGTTGCTTCTGTTATTTTTGTCGGCGTTTTATATTTAAATGGAGCGATGCCAACTGTACTGTTGATTCCCTTTACACATATTCAATTCCAAATGGGCTTGTGGTATTTGCCATTTGCAGTTTTGGTGATTATTGCGAGTGTAAATGCAGTTAATTTGACCGATGGGATTGATGGATTAGCAACGTGCGTGACGATTGTAGTGATGTTATTTTTCTATGCAGCGGGGCGGGTGCTGCAAAACAGTATTGCAGGCTTCGCCATTGCCGTGGCAGGCGCGTGCCTAGGATTTTTATGGTTCAATAAACACCCTGCTAAGGTTTTTATGGGCGACACCGGCTCTTTGTTTTTAGGCGGAGCTGTAGCGGGCATTGCTGTGATTAGCGGAATGCCGCTGTTTTTGCTCATTGCAGGCGGTATCTACATTGTAGAAACCGCATCTGTTATTTTACAGGTAGCCAGTTTCAAATTGACTGGGAAACGGCTCTTTAAAATGAGTCCGATTCATCACCATTTTGAAATGTGTGGCTGGAGCGAATGGAAAATAGTCGGCGTGTTCACGGCAGTGAGCATTTTGCTCGGTGTAATTGCATATATCGGAATCCGTTAAAATAAAGTAGGATAGGGGGTGGAGCAGGAAATGGCACGCAAAAAGAAATCAAATGGCCTATTTAAGGAAGCCTTTACCGTTTTTCAGAAAAAAGGAAAAATGGATTTGGAGCTGTTAACCATCATCATTATTATGCTGTTGTTTGGCCTTGTGATGGTAGCCAGTGCGAGTTCTGTCACAGCGCTGTACAAACAGGGAGACAGTATGTATTTCTTAAAGAAACAGCTTATCGTAGCGGTAATTGGGTTTGTTTTCATGATTTATTTGTCCAAAATCGACTATCATGTTTTAGCTAAACCTAATGTTGTGATTATATATATGGCAGTAACCTGGATACTGATGCTGGTAACAGCGTTTGTTGGGGAAGATCTGAACGGGGCACGGCGCTGGATTAATATTGGCCCATTTAGTTTGCAGCCTTCGGAGCTTGCTAAAATTGGAATTGTACTCTTGATGGCGAGTATTTGTTCCCGTCAGAGTCAAGAGGGCATTCGGAGCTTTAAGCAGGGATGCTTGTTATATCTAGTGGTGATTGGACTTGTTTGTGTGCCGCTTCTGCTGCAGCCTCATAAAAGTGCCATGATGTTGATTGGTATTGTGGGCGTGATTGTTGTTCTGGTGGCAGGCGCACGCATTCGGAATTTTATGGTATTTTCTCCAATCGTGCTATGTGGATTGCTGTATATCATGTTCAAAGACCAGTACAGCGCGTCGCGTATTTTGAATTTTGCGAATCCTTTCCAGGATGCGACAGGTGCAGGTTGGCAGGGCGTACAATCCCTTTATGCGATTGGATCAGGCGGATTATTTGGCCTAGGATTGGGGCGCAGCCGACAGAAATATCTCAACATTCCAGAACCACAGAATGATTTCATATTTTCTATCATTTGTGAAGAACTCGGGTTTATTGGCGCGGCGCTGGTCATTTTGTTATTCGCGCTGCTGTTGTTCCGTTGCATTAAAATTGCAATGGAAGCGCCAGATAAGCTGGGCATGTTAATAGCAGTTGGTATAACGGCACTCATTATGGTGCAGGTTGTGATTAACATTGCAGTTGTTACTGCGTGGATGCCGGTAACCGGCATGCCGTTGCCTTTCTTTAGTGCTGGAGGAACATCGCTGATGTTTACTTTGGCAAGTATGGGAATAGTCTTAAATGTATCCAGACAATCAACAAGGGCCGTGTCGGGTGTCAGGCCGACGTATAGAGACAAAAAGCCGCGGCCGGCGGTGGGAAAAAGCCAGCCGGCATCCAGACGCGTAAGCAGCGCAAAGCCGGCGGCAGTTATGCAGGATCAAATGAAGGTAAGAACTAGATCCTATCGAGACACGGCAGTACGCAGCAATAGCGGACTTGCAGCTAGGCGGAATGCACGGTATGGTAGGTAGCCGCAGTTGCAGTTGACAACATGGCAAGGGGAAAGGATGGATGGCATGAAGGTGTTACTGGCAGCAGGCGGTACGGCTGGACATATTAATCCGGCAATCGCCATTGCAAAACAGTTCGCAGAAAAAGAAAATGCCGAGATACAATTTATTGGGACAAAACGGGGAATGGAAACGGAATTGGTAACCCGGGAAGGGTTCCCCATTTCCTATATTGAAGTGGTAGGTTTTAAACGGAAATTGACATTGGAAAACGTCAAAATAGCATGGCAAGCATTTCAGGGAGTCCGGCAAGCTGGGATTTTGATTCGGGACTTTGCACCAGATTTGGTGATAGGTTGCGGCGGCTATGTCAGCGGGCCAGTACTGTTTTGTGCACATCTGCAAAAAAAACCTACGCTAATCCACGAACAAAATGTCATTCCGGGACTAACAACTAAAATTTTGTCAAAATTTGTAGATAAAGTGGCCATTAGCTTTGAAGATACGACACAATATATTGCGAAGAAAAAAACAGTTTTAACGGGGAATCCCATCCGGGAAAATATTGTAAGGGTTGCGGCAGCGCAGTCTAAACCAAGTACCACACCAACTGTTTTGGTGGTAGGCGGCAGCTTGGGTGCAAAGGTTATCAATGATACCATGGTGGAACTTGTAAAGGAGTTGGACGCAGACATTGAAATTGTATGGGCAAGCGGAAAACGCGAATATGAGGACATCAAAAAACGCACGGATCCCTTGCCGCCACAGGTAAAATTGGTGCCTTATATTTACGACATGGCACAGGCAATTGCGGATGCGGATGTGGTAATTGCCAGAGCGGGCGCGATTACAGTGAGTGAAATTTGTGCAGCAGGAAAGAGTTCAATTTTGATTCCATCTCCCAATGTAACGCATAACCATCAAGCATATAACGCGAAGGCACTGGAGAAAAAAGGCGCGGCAAAAGTGATTTCGGAACGGGAGCTCACGCCACGCAAGCTGAAAGAAATCTTGCTGGAAATGCTCATGAACCGGGAGTTGCTGCGGAATATGAGTCAGAATGCAAAAAAGATGGGCATTACCAATGCTGCGGAAAAAATCCATGAAATTGGGTTGCAGCTAATACAAGAGAACCCTCATCATAATACTTAAATACACAATTTTGGTTTGCCGGCTCGGTAAACCAAAAAGGAGCAGGCAAACAATGTTTGCCTGCTCCTTTTTCCTATACTTCTGGCATTGCTGATACTATTTTTGTGCAGAAAAAATCAAAAAGAGGTTTTTAATAAAACAAAGGCCCTGGCATTGCTGCCGGGCCTTTTGCATTATTTCACTTCGGTGATCTTAACTTTGTCAACACTTACACCAAAGGTAGAAGTTAAGACATCCTGAATTTTGGCAACTTCAGCAGCCTCAAGCGGATTTTCGCACCGGACAGATGCGTTAACTTCACCGGAAGTTGCAAATACTACGCAATCCGTAATCCCTTTAGTTTTCAACAATCCTTCTGCAATGCCCTCTTTTTCCATATTGCCTGCCATGACAGTCAAATCACTTTGTGCCTGCGCTTTATTTTCCGGCGTGGTGTCAGGGCTGGCAATGATATTGTTTAATGTTTCCATGGCTTTGCTGCGGGAAAGTTCTTTGTCGCTCCGCGCCTGTTGTAATACGTCTTGTTCTACGGCTGCATCCTCAGCCTGTTCTGTTTCGCTGCTGACATCAGAGTTCACCAAAGCGCTTTCTCCAAGCGGGCGCTGCGTAGTTTCATATTGGTCCGGATTGACGGCAAGTTCTGCGCCGCCAGAGGCATCGTTGCCCCGCTGATAGGCCCAATTCAAATATCCTGCTACGCCAACCATAGCAACTAACAAAACGAGAATAATTTGTTTTCTTTTCAGCATCATGTGCACGCTCCAATCCGCCGCAGGTTTAGTGCGGCTTTGTTTT
>CALLNG010000268.1 GCA_938005345.1 uncultured Clostridia bacterium | reverse complement strand
CGTTCGCCGGATTCAAAAAGACATTGAACCAATTATTTTTCCCTCCGAACCGTTTTACATCGCGCCCTAACACATCTACAGACGGCTGCAATCTCTTTTCCAAGCCTGGAATTTTCGCAATTCCCGTATTCAATGCTTGCTGCACCTTATTCGGGTCATATGTGCTGCGTTTGACGGGGTCAGTGAGGTCTGCAATCTGTTTCAAAAGCGTTGGCACAAGCTGGGACGGAATGTCCGCTACCGCCCCTTGCAGCGCTTCCATTATATTGCCATCCGCCGCCTTGAAAAATTCTGAAACCCCGGTTAATACGGATTGATCAAACAACGTATTCCCGCCTGCTGCCAGTGCATTCGTCAGAATATTGACCGCACTGTCTTCGCTCATATTTTGATTGGCTATGTCCGCGCTGATTGCCATAATCCCGCCGATGGGCTGCGCCCAGTCATAGGTTCCTGATAGATTCCCAAATTTGATTGCATACGGATTGATTCCTAATACGTCGCGTTTGAATGCGCGTGCGTCTTTGTCGTCCTCCTTGTCGCTGCCGGACAATACCCCTTTGCTTGCTACCGCCATTGCCGCCGCATATAATATCATCCCTACAATGCCTTTGGAAACGTTATTGACAAACCGTCTCTGGATTTGCGGCGTTAACGTCCCGCGTTTTTTCGCCTGCACCAGTCTCGCCCCGTCCGCCACAAGCCCTCTTGTAAAACCAACCGGGCTAAAATCGATTAACGCTTTCGCAAGGTTCGCTGGTGTTTTAGTAAATGGCAGGACAATATCTCCTAAGCCAAATTTCATTCCCAAATTCAAACCACGTTTTATCCACTCAGCCGACTTTGTATACAAGTTTGTATCCTGCCAAGTCTTTTCCAATGCCGATTGCGTGGCAATGTCTATCATGTCGGCTGTCGGTTTGTCTACCTTGTTTGCTTTCATTTGCCCATTCAGGCTGTCCAGGAAATACGCTTCAAAAAACGGCCGATCCCCGGTATCCAACAGATAAGAAGTGACATTATCCAAAAAGCGCAGTGGATTATATTTCCCCCGAAACGCCGGCCCCGAACCAAGATGGAACCGGTCATCCTGAATATCCCGTGTGTTGATTCCGCGCCGGAAATCATCAAAACTATCATAGAAGCCTTTCCCGAATCCTTTCCCTAAATTTTTAAGATTGGGCGCAGTTGTGGTGCGAACCCCGGTTGCTTTTGACACCGCTTTGTCTATCCCGCTGCCAATCGCTTCACTCGCTAAATGCGGGATTGCCATAATAACGTTGGAACCAAAATTCCTTGTTACGATGGTTTTGGGATTGAGCAGCATGGAGATACGCTGAACGGAACGTAGTTTATCTGCAATGTTTTGCGGTAAATTTTTAGGGATTTTCTCCTGTATCAGCTTTTGTACCTCCGCAATCATCACTTTGCGCTGGCGTTCATCTGTTATACTCGGAACCCTTTTCATGGTATCTACAATGAAATTGGCTTCCTCATCCGTTAGCGTGAACTTGTCGCGGTTTTTGTTGACCCAATCCTGCCCTTTCGTCTGCGCAATTATCTCTAGAGCACTGTCCAACTCGCTTTGCGCATAGTACAGCATACCTTCCGGCGTTAAACGGTTCAAAATAGAAAACGCCTGTACCTCCTGCCCCTTTTGCGTTCCAATTTCCCGCAGCTTTTTTGCCACCGCAACTGCTGAGTCATAATCTTGCAGCTGTTGATAGTTTTGCAGCAGTACAAATCCCGTCGCAATATCCTTTGCTTTTGCGGCCTTCGGCTGCATGGACAGAAACGTTGCGGCAGTCTTCAGCGGGTTGTTTTTG
>CALLNG010000267.1 GCA_938005345.1 uncultured Clostridia bacterium | reverse complement strand
TTCCCGCCTGGAGCTATATACACCAGAAGAACTAGTGCAAATTGTGAACCGGTCTGCCGGCATTCTAGGTGCTTCTATTGATGAGGGCGGCGCGGCGGAAATTGCCCGCCGTTCCCGTGGAACGCCCCGTATTGCAAACCGTTTGCTCAAACGGGTGCGTGATTATGCTCAAATTAAAGCCTATGGCGCCATTACGCGCGAAGTTGCGGGCGATGCGCTGAACATGATGGAAATTGATGATTTGGGCTTGGATTCCATTGACCGCCGTATGGTGCTTTCCATTATTCAAAATTTTTCCGGTGGCCCAGTCGGCCTGGACACGTTGGCGGCAACCATCGGCGAGGAAAGCAACACCATTGAGGATGTATATGAACCTTATCTGCTACAGCTGGGCTTTTTGGCACGGACGCCGCGCGGGCGCATTGTGACGCGTCCCGCGTATTTACACTTTGGTATTCCCTACCAAGAATAATAGCGCAAGAAATGCTGCAATGGGCCACGCAGTTGTTCATTTCACGTAAACGTCCCGTTGTGAAACTGCACCTCCATAGTGCAGCTTGTTTGATTTGCCCTAGCAAAAAAGCGCTGGAAGGATATCTTCCAGCGCTTTTGTTATATTGCCCTTAAATGGTAATCCAGCCAAGTGTATTGAGAACGGAACTGACCAAAATCGCAATCAAGAAAATAGGGGCAACATAGCGAATCATGATATGGTATAATTTTTTCATGCGGAATTTTTCTGAAAGTTCCACTTCCTCCACAATGGTTTTAGTCTTGAGCACCCAGCCCACAAAGATGCTGGTGAGCAGCGCTACAATTGGCATCAGTACACTGTTACTCAAAAAGTCGAAGAAATCTAAAATGGACAGGCCCAAAATTTTGAAACTGTCCCAAACGCCAAATCCCAGTGAGGATGGTATACCAATTAAAATTCCGCCAATCATGACAATAATACACGTTGTCATACGTTTCCAATGCAATTTGTCCTGCAAAATGGAAACAATGGTCTCCATCAGAGAAATGGACGAGGTGAGTGCCGCAAACAGTACCAGCAAGAAGAACAACCCACCTACAAAATGGCCCACTACTGGCATGGCATCAAACACCTTGGGCAGCGTGATAAACATGAGACTCGGCCCCGTATTGAGCGCATCCTGGTCTCCTCCGGAAAACACAAACACAGCCGGAACAATCATGAGTCCTGCCAGTACGGCAATTCCCGTGTCAAAAATCTCAATTTGCCGCACGGACTTTTCCAGGTTGTCTTGTTTTTTCATATAGGATCCATAGGTAATCATAATGCCCATTGCAAGCGACATGGAATAGAACATCTGCCCCATTGCCGCCAGCACGGTGGTGATAGAAAAATCTTTGAAATTTGGTGTGATATAGTATTTTACACCCTCCCATGCACCCGGCATGGTCATAACAAATATCACGATGATAAAGGATAGCACCACCAGCACAGGCATCATGATACGGCTGGCTTTCTCCACACCCTTTTCCACGCCGAACATGACAATTACGGACGTTAACACAACATATATGGAAAGCCACATCACAGGTGAAAATGTCTGACTAGTAAATTCTGCGAAATACGTATCTCCCGCTGCCATAGCCCCCTGGCCAATAACATAGGAAACAAAGTATTTTACCACCCATCCGCCAATCACACAGTAATATGGAAAAATAATCACCGGCACAACTGTACTCAGTACGCCAATGAACGCAAACCGTTTATCAAGCGCTTTGTATGCTTCAATCGCGCTGAGCCGTGTTTTTCGTCCAATCGCAATTTCTGTTATCATCAGCGTAAATCCAAACGTTACAACCAAAACAATATATACCAACAAAAAAATTCCGCCGCCATAACGCGCCGCCAAATAGGGAAACCGCCAGATATTCCCTAATCCAACTGCAGAGCCGGCTGCTGCCAGCACAAATCCTATCCGGTTAGAAAAACTGCTTCGTTCTTGTGTCATAGTCTTCTCCCCCATTTTAGGCGATGTGTCGCCTATTTTTTCCCTTCTTCATGCTTTATTTTGTTCTGTGAAACAGCACTCCGCGCCCATACGCATTTCGCCGTTTCAGCAAAATCAGAATCTATTCTTGTTTTATACCATCTTTCCGTCTTATAAAATACGTTTCCCACCCGTTTTTATTCTCCCTGTTCTGCCTCTTGACTTGTGCAAAGTTATAACTTATAATACTACTATACACTACTTTAAGAGGTGATTTCAATTGACTGAGAAAAAACGGGGACGTCCTACGACCAATCCTAAAGACACCACCTTAAAATTCCGCTTTGACCAAGAATCCCTCCGCAAGCTAAATATTTGCAGCCAAACGCTGCATCTAACTAAATCGGAAGTGGTGCGGCGCGGCATTCACCGCCTGTATCAGGAGGTATCCAGCGTTTTTTTTTAATGAAAAACACTAGTCCCTTATTGGCTACTTTTGGTGCCACTTGTTCAATACAAGCCTCCCACCGCCAGACACAATCTGCAGCCGGAGGCTTATTTCATTCATTGATATTTATTTACGCCTTCCTATTCGCTGGAGGTTACTCCGTAAGAGACGGCGATGATTCCCGGTTTGACACGCGAATCATCGCCATGGTCAGTCCTGCCGCGACAAAGAAGGTAAACATGACACGCGGATAAAACCAAACATATTCCACCATGGAAATAAACGCAATACCGGAAAGCGCGGACACACCGGCAATTAACATGTTTTTCAGCCGCGGGTCCACCGCCCGGTGCACCGCCGCGCCACTTCTGCGCACCAGCGCGCACACATACCAGAAAAAGCTGACGAGTCCCAGCACACCCATCTCCACCAAAATTTCCAGGTAGAGCATATGGGAGTGCGGCGCCACCGCTGCACGCGCTTCCGCAAACGGCGGATAGACAATGGCAAACGAATCCGGCCCTAGGCCAATTCCCTGCACTGCATATCCATTGCCCAGCATCCGCAGCACCCCTTCCCAAATAAGCAGCCGGTAGGAGCTGGAGGAATCCTCTAGATTTCCAATAGTCAAAATCCGGTTGATGATGCTGCTAGGCAGCAGCGGCAACAGACAAAGCCCGGCCACAATCATAATCGGAATCAGTTTTTTGTTATAGAACCATGCAAACATAACCAACGCAATCGCAAAGGAAACCCAGCCCGACCGCGAATAGGTCATTAACAGTGCGCCGACCGGAAGCATGCAAAATGCCAGCAAAACCGTTTTTCTCGCCAATGTCTTGGCATTGAGCGCATAGGCGAAACAAAATGGCAGCAACAATACCAAAAACTCCGCATAGTTGTTGGGATTTCCCATGGTGGAATAGACACGGCCAGGCATATCTTTATTCAGCGTCAAATCCGTCAAAGATGCGCTGATTTCTACACCCACCGCGCGCTGGTAAAATGCATATAGGCTGGTTAGCAAAATCCCCAAAAACAACACTGTCATAAATTGATGCATTTTTTGGTAGGAATCTACCGAACCATAAATGACAAGGCAAATGAGGAACGAGGCTATAAAGAACATCCATACGCGAATGCTGTCGCTCAGCGCATGGGACACCAGCAACCCACTAATTGACGCCAGCATGAACAGCAACAGCGGCAGCCAGATCCCTTTGACGCTGCTTCCCAGTTTCCCCTGGCTAAGCAGCACCAAAAAATAGACAGCCGAAAGGCCGACGGCCCCCAGCAGCATATACATATTATTCCACATTTCATGGGGAATCAATGCTACACAGAAAATAAACACCGCCAGCAACCCATTGAGGCTGACAAAAAAGGACCCTTTTATAAATCGCCGGTACAGCGCTGCGTTGACGCCGTTTTCATTATAGGAACGCAGTTTCCGGTACACTCTGGTACACCAGTTCAAA
>CALLNG010000266.1 GCA_938005345.1 uncultured Clostridia bacterium | reverse complement strand
CTCGGCGGTAGAGGCAATGGCATATCTACAAAATCCAGAAAACCGTGTCACTGCATATGAACTGAATGCCAACGGAGAAATTAAATCTTTGGCTAACCCCGTTGTGGTAAAAAATGAAAACCTTGCTCTTCCTGGTGATACACAAAAATATAATGCCAATGAAAAAATATTTGGTGGAAACGGAACAGGGGTATTTGGCGTTGATGAAACTACAAAAGTACTTTGTATTCCGGATGAAAGCGGAGTAACCAATTCAGACGACTATTTGGCAAGAATTGAAATTAATCATAATTCTCAGTACCAGGTAAAAGGGTACGACATAGACGAAGAAACCAAGATCGCTAAGCTGATTGCGATTACCATGCGTTTGCGCGCCAATGACCCGGGCGTAATTAACGACAGCAGCGAGATGGCACTGTGTACCTCCAGCAGAAAGATTGTAGATAACGAAGGACAAGTCAAAACCGAGATATCATTCCTATCAGAAAAGAGCGCGATGAAATATGTTTTGGATGAGGACTATGCGGCAAAATTTGAAGGCATCCAAAGAGGAGATGTATTTTATTATGCATTGAACTCTTCCGATGAAATCAGCTTGATTCAGAAGGTTGCAACGCTTCTCCCGGTAGAAGGGTTTTACTCAGACGGCTCGTCATCATCTAGCAAAACGGTGCTCGGACAGGTTACGGATATTGATTTAAATGAACTTTCTGATGTGGAATTGAAATGGGTAGAACGGATTACTTTGGCAATTTCAACGGATGGGAGCGTTACAGATACTGTAGAAATCAGCAAAAATTCTCCACCTGCTATTTATGTAATCAGCAGCGGGAAAGAGCCAGAATTTAAAATTGGAAGTCTAGAGGATATTGAAGTAGTAGCGGATAAACTTTTTGTGCAGTATAAAAATGGAAAAATAGACGGCGTTGTTGTCATTAAGGAGTAAGATGTATTTAGGAAAGGATGGTCCTTGTTGATGTGTTCAAAGTATATCAAACGGGTGGCGTTATCGCTGCTTTTGGTTTTAACCTGTCAGCTGACCATGCTGTGGCCGTCAGAGATAGCAGTAGATACGGCATTAGCGGCAGAGACGGGAGACGTTGTAGGCGGCATCGTGCCAAACCCTA
Source organism: uncultured Clostridia bacterium (assembly GCA_938005345.1). GTDB lineage: Bacteria > Bacillota > Clostridia > RUG12999 > RUG12999 > JAAWTG01. The sequence goes on along the minus strand of CALLNG010000266.1, from coordinate 1,784 downwards.
ATCCAAATCCATGGTCGGATGACCCGGATTACATGACGTTTCATACAAAAGAGGAGTATATGAATGCTTCTCCAGAAGAGAGAGAATTGAAAATCAATGATCCTGATACAATTACCGACGAGGATTTTTATGGGAAGTACAATCAGCAAACTGGCGAATGGGATATAGAAGGAAAAATAAACTATGATTATACTGACCCCAATTTTGACTGTACGCCATTAAAAGAAGCAGAGGATGCAGTGAAAAAAGGAGACTATGAGACGGCGGCATCTTGTTTACTTGCATATTATCAGAATAAGTCCTATTATCAAAACCGTACCCGTTATAGTTCTCATACGGAAAAGCAAAAATTTGTCGCCGACTTGCTGGCAAAAAATATTGGTTGGGCTGGAGCAAGCAGCGGCGACCCAGGGCTATGGGCTACATTTCGTGCCCCAAATGCGGCCTTGATTGAAACGCCGGACGACGAGCGGATAACACTTGACATTACTGATGAACTGGAAACACAGCGTGCATCCAATACAAAGCTGTTGCTAGCAGTAGGAGGCATGAATAAAGATGGAACCCGGATTCGGATTCGCAGCAGGGAACAGACGGAATATGCACCGGTTATCCGAGCAGTTATTGATGGTGTAGTCAGGGAACTCCCCTGTGAAGCAGATAACTATGTCAGCCCTGGCACTACGGAGCCAACCGGGAATGAAGATATCATTTTGGTAGAAGAAAGCGTATCCAGCATTGACGCAGAATTGGCATATGATGACAATACAAAAGTAGGATATATGCGTTTTGATCTAAGCGGAATAAAAGTGGGAGAAAGTATTTCCAGTGCGGAAGTTGTGTTTTATGCAGTAAATGAAAGTAATGAAGGAAGCGGAGAAGCTGTGGTTTGTATTGATACCGGCCCTGCGCTGCAGTTCGTGGAAGAAACGGATTATTATAGTGCAGACGGAATTAGAAGACAGTACGTAAACTTTGACGGCGACGATTATATGACATTTGTAACAGCTTCGGGTGAATATTCGGAAGCAACCAGAATGACAACAAATCTGATGGGCTTTTATGCGTACAGTAGTTATTACGGCCCCATGGCCGGGTCGGACGAGGAGTGTCCGGAGTTTTATCAGTATTGCCTTTTGCGCACTATTATGTCCTGGTTACACCAGGATGTGAGAATGAAAATTTATTCACCGGGAAATATCGAACTGTTGTATGGTACCCGGACAAAGATGTTTGTAGACCTTTTCATGCAGGAGTTGATACACTATCCTGTGCTGACGACGGAAATCTTTAGCGCAATGCTCAAACATATGTACATACAGGGAGAGTGGTTTTTGTATACTGCGCCGACAACCAATAATATTGGAGTGCAGGAAACGGGAGCATTGCTTAGCATTATTTCCAATTTTCCAGAGTTTAAGAAAACAGAAGTGTTTCGGGAGCGGTTTCTGCAAAACGCAAAATTATGCTTTAAAGTACAGTGGGTGGAGGACGGTTCCTCATATGAGCAGGCACTGAACTATGTGTCCTATGGAATCAACGGATTTAAAATTTGGGACGATATAACCAAAAGCGCAAAAGTGCCCTCTGCCTATGACGAGGAGATGAAACAGAAACTGGAAGAACTTTGTGTATATTTTGCAGATATGGTAGGTCCCGGATATACCAACATTGGAGTTGGCGATGGAACGGGTGGCCCTATTGATATGGGGGTATGTGAGTACTATGGCGATTTGTTCCAAAATCAGCGGCTCATTTATGCCGGCGCATATGGTGAGGCAGGG
>CALLNG010000265.1 GCA_938005345.1 uncultured Clostridia bacterium | reverse complement strand
CCGGCGCTCGTAGAATTGCCTGCGCCAAAAAAGCGCCATCAACCAATGGTTGCGGGCCAAATTCTGTACCGAAATTCATTTTATCCCGGCTATCTGGACAGGTTGCATGGTGCAGTCCCTTGCGCGCCAATGCTGCATATTTTTGTCTTAGCGTCTCTTCTTCTGCATCTACGCAAGGCGTTTCCATCCAAGGGGCCATTCCGCATAGTGTCCGGCCAAACGCTTCCAAATGGGCAAACGGCTTCCGCTTGTCCTGGTACCCTTCCCGCGCCTCAATTGGCATGCTCTGTTTTAGCTTATCTTGTGCCAGGTTTTCTAAAACTGGGCTTGCGATTTTTAACATGGTCTCCACCCAATATTTTCTTGTTCCTTGCATATTGATAACTTCCTTCCGATTTGGTACGAGTTCATTTTGTTACATTATACTGCACCATAATTTTTTTTGCAATCCAAGTTTGACTTTTTCTCTCTTTTTTATTATAATAAATTTCATAGGAGGAAGAGTTTGATGAAACTAATTCTATTTGACTTAGATGGCACTCTGGCCGATTCTCTTCAAGATTTGGCCGATAGCTGTAATTATGCCCTTCGCTGTAGCGGGTTTCCCACACATACTACAAAACAATACCGCTATTTAGTGGGACAAGGTGTCCAACGGCTGCTGCTAGACGCAACGCCACCGGTGGCTCATGCAGATCCACAACAGCAACGACTGCGGCGGGATTTTGATACTTATTACCAGCAGCATTTCCTCGACCATACCCAGCTTTATCCTGGTATTTTTTCTCTTTTACAGACGCTGCATACAAACGGGTTCCGTTTAGGTGTGTTATCCAACAAACCGGATTCTTTTGTACAAATGATCGTGGAACGGCTCTCACTAACGCCATTACTGGACACTTATGCTGGACAAAAGGAAGGAGTCCCTCGAAAACCTGATCCCTCTGCTGTTTTTCAAATGATGGCTTCTCTACACTGCAAAACGTACGAAACTTGTTATGTTGGTGATTCTAATGTTGATATTCAAACTGCACAGCGGGCAGGTGTCCATAGTATTGGTGTTTCGTGGGGATTTCGAGGCAAACTAGAATTGGTACAAAGCGGTGCAGACTATGTAGTGGACACTCCCAGTGAGCTACTCTCCGTTATTCAGTTGTTGAACAAAAATTCTCAAACAATTCAATAATGTCAAATAAGCTGCTCCGTCTTGTCCAAATATAAAAAAACGAGTTGCCTTACAATAATTACTGCTTGCATTTACCGATCACAAGCTTTTGTTCTCCTCTTTTTTATTAAAAACTATCGTTTATGGCATACTGCTATTTACTTTCTATATAATAAAAACGGCAGGAAATGATTCCTGCCGTTTTTTTGTTTTCATTTTATACCGGGTGCACCATGTTATCCATATCCACCATGTCCCCGTCAATTTTATATTTCTGTGCTCTTCTAAACTCAAAGAATTTTTCTGCGACCTGCCCAAACAAAGCGTAGGATAATACATCCTCGTCCTGTTCCTTCCATTCTTTCATTTCGCTTTCTATCTGTTTTAATTCCGGTTTTATTAAATCAGCCGGACGGCAGGTAATCGGTTTTTCATCCCCAATAATTTTCTTACGAATTTCATCGCTAATTGGTACTGGAGTCTTCCCATATTCGCCGCGAACAATTCCCTTCGATTCTTTGCTAATCATTTTATACCGTTCTCCCGCCAAAACATTAAGCACCGCCTGTGTGCCCACAATTTGGCTGGACGGTGTAACCAGCGGCGGATAGCCGAAGTCTTTTCTTACGCGCGGCACTTCCTGCAGCACTTCTTCAAATTTATCCGTTTTGCCCTGCTGTTCCAACTGGGAATATAGATTGGATAACATACCACCCGGAACCTGATACATCAAAGCATTGATGTCCACTTCCAACATTTTGGGTTTCAGCAATCCAGATTCCAAATATTTCTGTTTCAACGGTTTGAAATAGTTAGCAATTTCAGAAAGTTTTGTCAAATCCAACCCAGTATCATATTCTGTTCCCTGCAAGGTAGCAACTATTGGCTCTGTCGCAGGCTGGGATGTCCCCATTGCCATGGGCGAAATGGCAGTATCAATGACGTCTACACCTGCTTCAATCGCCTTCAAATAGGTCATATCACCAACACCACTTGTAAAATGGGTGTGCAGTTGAACTGGTACTTTTACTTCGCTTTTAATCGCTTTGACCAAGTCATATGCCGTATACGGCGTTAACAGTGCTGCCATATCTTTAATACAGATAGAGTCTGCACCCATGTTTTCCAACTCTTTTGCCAGCTTTGTGAAGGATTCAATATTGTGTACTGGACTTGTTGTATAACAAAGAGTTGCCTGTACCTGTCCGCGACCCTCTTGTTTTGCATATTTCTTAGTTGCTTCAATCGCTGTCTTTAGATTTCTGATATCATTTAATGCATCAAAAATACGAATGATATCTATTCCATTTGCCAAAGATTTCTGAACAAAGTATTCCACAACATCATCTGCATAATGTTTGTATCCTAAAATGTTCTGTCCCCGGAACAGCATTTGCAGCGGTGTTTTTTTTGCTTTATCTTTTATTTTACGTAATCTTTCCCATGGATCCTCATTAAGAAAACGTAGGCAGGCATCAAACGTCGCTCCCCCCCATGCTTCCAAAGAGTGATATCCTATATCATCCATCTTATCAATAATTGGCAGCATTTCCTCCGTTGTCATACGCGTTGCTATCAAAGATTGATGCGCATCACGTAAAACGGTTTCGGTAATGCCAACTTTTTTCTTTCCTTCATTTGCCATAAATCTTTCCCTCCATTCATGTTTAATTTTATTTTGCCAGGATAGACAAAAATACACCTGCTGCAACTGCAGAACCAATTACGCCAGCTACGTTTGGCCCCATTGCATGCATGAGCAAAAAGTTTGCGGGATTTTCTTTTTGTCCTACTACTTGAGACACACGCGCTGCCATTGGTACAGCAGACACACCTGCAGAACCAATCAGCGGATTAATTTTACCACCGGTCACTTTACACATAATTTTCCCAAACAATACCCCGCCAAATGTGCTCAGACAGAACGCAATCAATCCCAAAACTACAACACCCAATGTTGCAGGAGTCAAAAATGTTGCCGCATCCGCTGTTGCACCAACCGAAACGCCAAGGAATATTGTAATGATATTCATTAATTCGTTTTGCGCTGTTTTGGAAATACGGTCTACCACGCCGCTTTCTCGCATCAGATTTCCCAGCATTAGTGTACCTACCAGTGGTACTGCATCTGGAATAATAAATGCCACAATCAATGTCGTCATAATTGGGAAAATAATTTTTTCCGTTTTAGATACAGGCCGGAGCTGCTCCATGACGATACAACGTTCTTTCTTTGTGGTCA
>CALLNG010000264.1 GCA_938005345.1 uncultured Clostridia bacterium | reverse complement strand
TTTAATTTATAATATTTTTTGATTATTTTTTTATTTATTGATATAATAACAAAAAAAGAAAAGGAGGATTTTATATGCCAACACCACATAATAAAGCAAACATTGAAGATATTTCAAATATTGTAATAATGCCAGGAGACCCAATGCGTGCAAAATATATTGCTCAAAACTTTTTAGAAAATTTCACATTAGTAAATGATGTTAGAGGAATGTATGCATATACAGGTTTTTATAAAGGTAAAAGACTAACAGTTATGGCTTCTGGTATGGGAATTCCAAGTATGGGAATTTACTCTTACGAACTATTTCATTTTTATAATGTAGATTATATTATCAGAATAGGAACTTGTCGGAGCCTTTATAAAAGATTTAAATTTATTAGATATAATTTTGGTTGACAGTTCTTATACAGAAAGTAATTATGCTCTAAGTTTAGATAATAAAAATATTCATATAGAAAATTCTAGTAAAAAATTAAATGATATTATAAAAAATGTAGCAAACAAACAAAATATAAAATATTTTGAAGGTACAACATTATGTAACGAATGTTTTGATCCATATATTCCAGATATTAAAACAATGCTCTCTAGAGTGCCAAAAGATATTACAATTTCTGGATGCGAAATGGAAGCTTTTGCATTATTTTATAATGCAAAAAGAGAAGGGAAACATGCTTCTTGCCTTTTAAATGTCGTTGATAGCTTAACTGATAAAAAAAGTTTATCAAGTGATGAAAGACAAAATGGATTAAATACAATGATAAAACTTGCTTTAGATTCAGCTTTAGAAATACAATAAATAAAATCCCACAAAAGTGTGGGATTTTATTTATTTTTTTATTGATAATATTTTATACTTCATTATTCCAGCAGGTGCATGTACTTCTACTGTATGGTTTTTCTTTGCTCCTAATAATGTAGCACCTAAAGGTGATTCATTTGAAATTTTATTTTGAGCTAAATCAACTTCTGTTGAACCAACTATTGTATATTCTACCTCTTCATTAAATTCTATGTCTAATACTTTTACTGTATTTCCAATTTGTACTGTTTCTGTGTCTATATCTTTTGCATCTATTATTTTAGCATGTCTTACTTTATTTTCATATTCTGCAATTTTTGCTTCATTTTCTGCTTGTGCATTTTTAGCTTCATCATATTCTGAATTTTCTGATAAGTCACCAAAACCTAATGCAACTTTTATTCTTTCTGCAATTTCTGCTCTTTTTTCTGTTCTTAAATAATTTAATTCTTTTTCTAATTTATCAAACCCTTCTTGAGTTAATATAACTTCTTTTTCTTCCATGTTAATTCTCCTTTACGTTTTATAAATTTATTTTATATATTACGGCAGTTTATTAATTTTGTCAAGTGGATTTTAAAATATTTTTATTTTACTTTTGTCTATTTTTGTGATATAATTTATGTATACTACAATACCTAAAGGAGGGTTTTATTTAATGAAAATTATGTATGTTAACGATAGTTGCTATAACTTCGTTGACAAAAAAGGAATCAACCAGGCACAATTGTTAGTTGAGGGGCGGTCATTAAACTTCTTAGATGTTAGAATATTTCAGCTTGCATCAATGATAAATGGAAAATGGTGTAAAGAAGCCCGCGAGGTAGAGCAATGCTTTTTCAAAATTCAAGATTCTCTTTCACCAGAAGAAATTGGATCTATTGTAAAAGAATTCCGGCTGTTTAGTTACAATTCCGGAACATTCATAAGTAATTTATCTTTAGAAGTTAAAAAAATACTTTTTAAGCTAAATCCCAATTGTAATTTTTCACTATTTCTGGTCGAAAACTATGAAAAAGGTACTTTTCTTAACACTCCATTAAAGGATTTGTTTGGCTTTTATGAAAGCTTAAACCGCGCAGGTTTGTTTTATGTATACCAAATAGTCAACTTGACTGAAAAGCAATTGATGCAAATAAGATGCATTGGAAAAAATAAATTTTCAATTATCAAGAACGTCCTTGAAGAAAATGGGTTTTTGTTGAAACACTAAAATTACAAAAAAACAAAATGGGAAATTTCCCATTTTGTTTTTTATTTTAAAAGATTTTTCATATCTTTCATATAATCATATCCTGAAAATACTGTTGCAATTGCTTGAATAATCATCATAATTGTAGCAATTAAATTTAATGCAAATGCTCCATTTTGAAGTTCTCCAGAAAAACATGCACCAAAACTATTTAAATCTACAAAAGCTAATATTATAGCAATCATTTGTGTTACAGTTTTTAATTTTCCCCATTTTGAAGCAGCAATTACACTACCATTATTTTGTGCAGCAAGTAATCTATAACCAGAAACCAAAAATTCTCTTGCAACAACTATAACAGGTATCCATGAAGGAATTTTCCCCATCTCAACTAACATTATCATAGCTGTTAACACTAAAATTTTATCTGCCAATGGATCTAAAAACTTTCCAAATGTTGTAATTTGATTTCTAGACCTTGCAATATAGCCATCTAATTTATCTGTTATAGACGCAATTATAAATATTAAATCTATTATTAAATATGTGTATGGTATTCCTAAAAATTCTCCAGTAATATTAAAAAATGGAACTATAACCATTAATGGTACTAACATTACTCTAAAAATTGTTAATTTATTTGCTAAATTCATGCTAATTTTCCCTTCTTTTTATTTAAGCATTTCTATTGCTTTTTGTAATTGTGTGTCATCTTTTTCTTCAACTTGTGTTTCATTTGTAACAGTGTCTTTCAATTCAACATTTTCATCAGGTTCTATACCTTTTTTATGAATTTTATTTCTATTTGGAGTTTGATATTCTTCTGTTGTTATCTTTAATCCACTACCATCAGCAAGTGTCAATATTTCCTGTATTACACCTTTTCCATATGTTTTAGTTCCTACAATTTTGGCTTTTCCTAAATCTTTTAATGCTCCTGCTAATATTTCAGAAGAACTTGCAGTATTTCCATTTACTAATACTATAATTGGCATATTTACAATTGGGTCGTTTTCAGATTTCTTTACTGTTTCTTTTCCATTTTTGTCTACCTCATATAATAAAACAGAATCTTTATCAGCTATAAAATCTGCTATTTTTAATGCTTCACTTACTATTCCTCCACCATTATTTCTTAAATCTATTACTAATGATTTTATGTTTTGTTTTTGTAGTTCTTCAAATTTTGTTTTAAATTCACTACTTGTTGTTTCATCAAATGATGGTATTTGTATATAGCCTACATTATTTTCCAATGTTTTTCCTTCTACTTGATTTACTATTATTTTTTCTCTGCTTACTTCAAATTCTAATGTTTCTTCTCCTCTAATTATTTGTAATTTTACTTTTGTACCTTCTTCTCCTTTTATCTTGCTTGAAATTGTTTCTAAGTCTCCTGCTGTATATTCAACTCCATCTACTGATTTAATTAAATCTTTTGCTTTAATTCCGTGCTTTTTCAGCTGGTGAATTTTTTATTGGAGATAATACTTCTATTCTGTCTTTAGATGTATTTTTTACCATATATATACCAATTCCCACAAAGTTTCCTTTTGTGTCTTCTAAATATTCTTTCATATCTTCTTTTGAAATGTATTCTGTATATGGATCATCTAGTCCTTCTATATAACCTTTTATTGCACCTTCTTTTAATTTTTCCTCATCAACATCTCCAAAAAAATATTTATCTATTATAGTTTTGTATTTACTTAATTCGTCTGCAATATTTTCTTCATTTTCTGATGATGTAACAAGTACATATTTTCCTAATTGTTTTCCGTTTATAAAGTAACCATAAATTAAAAGTGATGTAATCATAAATGTTAAAAATATGGTTAATAACATTAACATTATTACCTTATATAAACTTACTTTTCTTTCTTTTTTCTCTCCCAAATCCCAAATAATCCCAAGAAAAAGGGCAGGGCGCGATCCCTGCCCTTTTTCTATGCCTGCGGGAAGGGGACGGCTGCATGCAGAATGGAGGCAAAGCGCTTCATGTGTATGCAGGGGAGGGACGGCAAAACGACCCGCCTCTTGCCGCAGCGGGGCGGATGGTGTATAGTGGCGGGCGGGAAGGAGAGATGACATGGAGACGTTCCAATTTTATTTCGAGCTGATCGGCGCGGCGGCCTTCGCCATCTCCGGCGCGGCGCTGGGTATCCGCAAGGAGATGGATCTGTTCGGCGTGGCCATGCTGGGCATGACCACGGCGGTGGGCGGCGGTATGCTGCGGGATACGATGCTGGGGCTGACGCCGCCTGCGGCCCTGCGGGACCCCGTGCAGGCGCTGGTAGCCATCGCAGTGTCCATATTGGTGTTTTTCGTGTGGCGACGCCGGAAAGCGGAGCTGCACAACAGATATGCGGAGACAGTGCTGCTGCTGGCGGACTTGCTGGGCCTGGGCATCTTCTCCGCCCACGGCGCCGCCATCGCTATCCAGGCGGGGTACGGGGCTAACTGGTTCCTGGTGCTGTTCATGGGGATGCTCACCGGCGTGGGCGGCGGCGTACTGCGGGATGTGTGCAGCGCGGAGCGGCCCTATATCTTCACCAAGCACGTGTACGCCTGCGCGTCGCTGGCCGGCGCGGCGGTGTGTCTGCTGCTGTGGCCTCTGGGTGCGGGAGCGGCCATGATGACCGGCTGCGGTGTGACGCTGGCGCTGCGCATCTGCGCCGCGGCGTTCCGCTGGAGCCTGCCCAAAGCATAAAAAACAGCGGTGTGACGCGCGTCACACCGCTGTTTTTTGTGCCGTAAGACTCATGCCGATGATGCCCGCCGGGGGCAATCCCGCGAAGATGAGACGCGCCGCCGTCACCGGCTCGCGGAACGCCGCGATGCCCGCGATCACCGCACCCGGTGCGCCGGCGAACGCCGGCCCGTTACCCGGCGGCGACGGACTGCGTGTCCACCATAACGGGCGGGACGGGGATCGTCAAGGACTCCCGGCGCCGAACTCTTGCAACAGCGGCAAAAATGTGGTATAATCATCCGTCAAAATATAATTGAAACAAGCGAGGAAAACCATGACCACAAAAGAATTCCAGGAGCGCAGTCTGCTGCGGATCTTCCTGTCCTATTTCAAGCCGCACCGGCGGCTGTTTGCGCTGGACATGACCTGCGCGTTCCTTATCGCGCTGGTGGACCTGGCGTTTCCTCTGGTGTCCCGCACCGCCATGTATACGTGGCTGCCGGAAAAGCAGTTTCGCGTGTTCTTCATCGTCATGGCCGCGGTGGTAGTGACCTACGCGGTGCGCTCGGGGCTGTACTTCGTGGTGGCCTACTGGGGCCACACCTTCGGTATCCGCGTGGAGGCCGATATCCGGCGGGACCTCTATCACCACATGCAGGAGCTGGGCTTCGATTTCTACGACCGGAACCGCACCGGCCAGCTGATGAGCCGCCTGACCAGCGACCTCTTTGAGGTGACGGAGCTGGCGCACCACGGCCCCGAGGACCTGTTCATCTCTGTGGTGACCATCGTGGGCGCGCTGATCGTAATGTTCTGCATCCGGTGGGAGCTGGCGCTGGTGCTGCTGATATTGCTGCCGGTGCTGCTGCTGGCGGCTCTGCGCCGCCGCAAGCAGATGAGCGCCGCCTCCCGCGCCGCCAAGCAGAAAACCGGCAGCATCAATGCCGCCATCGAGTCCGGCCTGTCCGGCGTCCGCACCACCAAGGCCTTCGCCAACGAGGACGCCCAGCAGGAGCGGTTCGACGAGGCCAACGAGGTGTTCAAGACCGCCAAGCGCGGCTTCCATAAGGAGATGGGCTTCTTCACCGCCGTCATGGAGTTTTTCACCAACATCCTGCCGGTGGCGGTGATCGCGGTGGGCGGCTGGCTCATCATGGAGGAGCGCATGGACTATGTGGACCTTATCACATTCTCCCTGTACGTCACGTCCTTTGTCAGCCCCATCCGAAAGCTGGCCAACTTCGCCGAGATGTTCTCCAACGGCTTCGCGGGCCTGAATCGCTTCGTGGAGCTGATGCGCACGGAGCCGTCTATTCAGGACGCGCCTGACGCCGTGGAGCTCAAGGACGTGCGGGGGCAGGTGGACGTGGACCACGTGTCCTTCACCTACACCGGCGAGACGGAGGTGCTCCACGATGTGTCTCTGTCCGTCCCCGCAGGGGAGACGGTGGCGCTGGTGGGCCCCTCTGGCGGCGGCAAGAGCACCCTGTGCCAGCTGCTG
>CALLNG010000263.1 GCA_938005345.1 uncultured Clostridia bacterium | reverse complement strand
TAAAGTTTCCCCCCATTCTATGTATTAATATGTCAAATTGTAGGCCCGGTAATAGTACCGGGCTTTTTTGTTATCTGAAAACCCCGGCTTGGCCGGGGGATGGTTATTATGCAAGTATTAAAATCATACAGTGCCTGTATAAAAGAGAATAATTTGGCAAAAATACAAGTATCAAATCAATTAGGTGGTGTAAATTATGAAAAATAATAACAAATCGCGTATTGGACACAGAGGCTTCTACATAGCCTTGAGCCTCTGTGTCGTGGCTGTGTTTCTGACGGCGTATTTTGTGACAACAAGAAATAACGAAGAACCAGATATGGTCAATCAGACAGAACATGTTGCAACAGAGCCTAAAACACCAGTATTGCCGGAGGTGATGTCAAGTGCAACACCTACCGCAAGTGCAACGCCTACTGTTACGCAAAAGCCAGCTGCAACAAAGGCACCTGCTAAAAAAGCTGTGCAGGAGGCCAGTGTAAAACAAGCAAACTCTGAACCTGCATCATTTATTATGCCAGTAGAAGGGGAAATCGCAGTGGCGCATACGCAGGATACCCTTGTCTACTCAAAAACGTATGAGGATTGGCGTGTCCATAATGGAATAGATATCAACTGTGAAAAAGGAACGCCTGTAAAAGCGGTGGCGGATGGAAAAGTTGAAAAAGTTTATACAGATCCGCTAAAAGGAATTGTCATTGAGATTTCCCACGGTTCGGTACGCAGTGTATATGCAAATCTTTCGACCGATAATATGGTACAGGTAGGAAGTGAAGTGAAAGCGGGAGATGTTATCAGCGGTGTTGGGGATAGCGGTGCATTCGAAAGCAAGCAGCAGCCACACCTTCATTTTGAGCTTTATCAAAACGATCAGCCTATAGACCCGGCTTCATTATTACAAGTATAAAACACTATTTTGTTCATACCATGAAAAATATACAAAAAAAAGCACAGTTTTCACCGTGCTTTTTTCTTGTAATTACACAAAAATTATGGTATAATGAGTTTGCAAAACAAACTCAATGAATTGCCTTATAGTGTGAATTATATTTCAGACATTAAAAGGCAATTCAATTCATGTTGCCTGCAACATTCATGGCGAAGCTAATTTATGAAAATAGTAGTTGTCAATTCATTAAATGGAGAAATAGATATGAATATAACTTTACATGGAATAAAATAGGAAGATTTGGATTATGCTTTTGAATGCCTCGAGATATGCAAACAGAGTAGTGCAAAAAAATATGGCGTTAATTACCAGTATTTTACGTCCGGAGGAGCGTACGGATACGAAGGACAATGGGCGCAGATAGATTCTTGTTTGGCTTTATGCAGATATAAATGGAAAGACTGGAAATTTTGCGAAACCACGCTCTTCAATTTTATAGGATTACAATTGGAAGACGGCAGAATCTGCCTTTGGGCTACGGATGTTATTCCAAGTGTTGTAGCTGAAGTTAATTTCCCCAATCAAACACAAAATCTTTCTTCTCTGTTTAAAATCTTTGATGTTGCTTATCCCATATTAAGCAGTTCAACAGATAAGCAAATGAAAGAAAAAAACTATATTATGTTAAAAAACTATATTGATTGGTGGTTTTCTTATTGATTTGATGAGTCAACTGCTTTGATTACAGTTGTTCTTGAAGAGATATTTATTCCTTATCTTGGAAATTCAGACGAATATGCACCTGTCAATACTAATGTTGAAGCTTATGTTGGTTGTCATTCTACGGGACTGCTTGCAAGGAAACTTGAAAAAAAACAAGATGCAGAGATATTAGAAACAAGAAAAAGAAATTTAAAAAATAGCATTAACACATATCTGTGGAATAATGAAAACGGAGCATATTAACCTTATAGTATAAAAGAAAGAACAACTAGCAATTGCCTTATGACATCAACATTTTATCCATCCAGACTTTGTATTGCAGATAAAAGTCGAAGAGAAAGACTTATTAAATTGTTGAAGTTTGGTGACCATTTTAAATGGAATACAAGTTCTTTACCTTCTGTGTCAAAGCAAGATAAAATTTTCACAACAACCAAAGGTACTTATTAAGGAAATTCAAGCTGGAGTGGAAATGTATGGACTTTAATAAATGAAATTGTTGTAAGAGGTCTTTGGGATAGCGATAAAAATGAGTTGGCTGCAGAGTTTGCTATAAAAACTGTTTATACATTTAACCATACTTGTACCGAATTCGTAAATCCTTTTGACGAAAGTGGACAAGGTGTTATCAAGTATGCATGGTCTGCATCGCAGTATATTGAATTGATTGTAGAATTGATTTTGGGGGTCAGCTATAATGCGCTTGAAAAGAAGGTTGTTATTTCGACAAAACTTGTATTGGAATTGAAAAATAGTTTTTTATCGTTGAAAAATATAGTGTTGCCACAAGATACAAGTATGGATATTTTTTAAACCATGGAAAAGTTTCATACTTGCTTTCAAATGACTGCTTAAAAGTGGTTGTTAATACGTAAAACAAATAGTTGAAATTTGTATTTAATTCATTTAGTTGTTATAATAAACACGAAGTAGGGACAAGCGGTTGAAAAATCCGGCCAATAGCTGGATTTCTAAAAATGTTACATAGAGAACAGCAAATAGGAGTTGCGACATGTTTCAAGAGAGCAAAAAAATTTGGAAAGCCTTGGATAAATGGTTTATGCTTGCTGCCTTTGCAGCAGCTATCTTAGGTTTAGTCGTTGTATTCAGTGCGACGCGGTCACTGGAAGGTGGAACAAGAACAGGCATCATCCAGGTATGTGCATTTATTGCAGGTATTATCGGTATGATTGCGGTCATGGTATTGGATTATGAAAGCTTTGGCCATAAATGGACACTGATTTACGCCATTAATATTATTTTATTAGCCATTGTCTTAATTTTGGGCGTTGGAGAAGATATCGGAGGAAAAAGTTGGATCCGAATCGGTCCAGTGGGAATACAGCCTTCAGAACTTGTAAAGGTTGGCTTTATTTTAACCTTTGCTAAACACTTGGAAAAAGTACAAGATGATATGAATAAATTGCTTCCGTTTTTGGGGCTATTGCTTCATGCCGGCGTTTTAATTGGTCTTGTATTGCTACAACCTGATTATGGTACCGCGATGGTTTACATCTTCATTTTTGTTTGTATGGTTTTTGCTGCGGGATTGTATTACCGCTATTTTGCTATAGCGGCAGGTGGATTTTTGATTTTTGCACCAATTGCATGGGTTTTTTTTTTGAAACCATATCAAAAATTGCGTTTCTTGACCTTTTTCAATCCGGAATATGACCCTTCCGGCTCCGGCTATCAGGTACTTCAGTCCAAACTTGCCATTGGTTCAGGTGAAATAGTAGGTCAGGGTCTCTATCAGGGACCACAGACTCAATTAAATATACTTCCCGCAAAAGAAACAGATTTCATTTTTGCAGTGCTTGGAGAAGAATTAGGATTCATCGGTTGTATTGTAGCAATCGTGTTGCTATTTTTCTTGATTTTTCGCTGTATCTATATAGCGCGGGAAGCAAAAAGTGATTATGGACGTTATATTTGTATTGGGGTTATGGCCATGTTTCTATTTCAGGCCTTTGAAAACATTGGGATGTGTATGGGCATTATGCCAGTAACAGGGATTCCATTACCGTTTTTTAGTGCGGGGGGTTCTTCTATTTTGACCTCAATGCTAGCTATAGGTTTAGTGATGAATGTTTGGGTGCGGAGAAAAACACTAAACTTTGCTTAATATTGCGGGTATTCTATAAAGATAGATTGCCCGCCTGTTTATGCGACATTGCAGAATCAGACACCAAAAAATAGAAAGGTGAATCTGCTATGAAAAAGGAAGTTCTTATTTCAATAGATACCATTCAGACAGATATAGAGGGAGATTATGACACGATTACACTGGTTACAGAAGGAACCTTTGTTGAAAGGGGCGAAAAACAATACATAACTTATCAGGAAAGCGAATTGACTGGATTTGCAGGTTACAGTACAACGCTCAAAGTTGAAAAGGATCAGCTTACCATGGTACGTTTTGGTCCTTCTAATACACAATTTGTTTTTGCACCTAACAAGTCAACTTCTGGTATTTATCATACACCATATGGTAATTTTGAAGTGCATGTTATGACCAAAGAATTGCAGATTTCCCTGCAAGATGGGCAAGGAAAGATTGATATTGATTATATGCTGAGTTTTGGTGGCAATCCAACCAGCAAATATCAATTCCATATGAAAATAACAGAAAAAAAGCGAGGGGGATATCGTCATGGATAACATTATACATGAAATAAAAGTACAAATTGCAGATTGTATGCAGGAGGCACTGAATCGCGCTGCTATAGAAGGGGCATTACCACAAGATGTAAAGCTACCTGAAATTGTAGTTCAAAAACCAAGAGAAAAAGTGCATGGAGATTTTGCATTGAATGTAGCAATGCAGATGGCAAAGAGTGCTAAGAAACCGCCGCGCAAGATCGCAGAAGAATTGATTGCACGTATGAAGACAGAAAATACTTACATTGAACGAATGGAAGTGGCTGGCGCTGGATTTATCAATGTTTTTTTAAAAAGACAATGGCTATATGATGCCCTTCACGTCATGCACGAAAAAGGGGAAAGCTATGGGAAAAGCCAAGCGGCGCCCAAAAAGAAAATTATGGTGGAATTTGTCAGTGCGAACCCAACGGGTCCTATGCATATGGGAAATGCACGGGGAGGCGCATTGGGTGACAGTCTAGCAGAAGTACTCATTTGGGCAGGAAACGATGTTACCCGTGAATTTTACTTAAACAACGCTGGTGCACAAATTGAAAAGCTTGGTAAATCTCTTAACGCCCGTTATATTCAAATTATCAAAGGTGAAGATGCTGTCGTATTCCCGGAAGATGGTTACCACGGAAAAGATATCCGTGCACATATGGAAGCCTTTATCCAGGAAAATGGTACAAAACACCTTGGGATGCCGGAAGAAGAACGTAAAAAAATATTGATAGACTATGTACTAAAGCGTAATATTCAAACAATTCAAACAGATTTGGGTAAATACCGGATTCATTATGATGTTTGGTTCCCGGAAACATCGCTGTATGAATCCGGCGAAGTCGAAGAGACCATTGAGGAACTGAAAAAAAGCGGATATGCCTATGAACAAGAGGGTGCCGTCTGGTTTCGTTCTACAGAATTTGGTTCCGATAAAGATGATGTACTGATTCGGCAAAATGGAATACCTACCTATTTTGCAGTAGATATTGCCTATCACCGCAATAAATTTATCGTGCGTGGATTTGATAAGGTTATTAATGTTTGGGGAGCAGACCATCATGGGCATATTGCCAGAATGAAGGGTGCTATGCAGGCACTTGGCATTGACCCAGAGCGCTTACAGGTCATAACCATTCAATTAGTGCGTCTTATGAATGGCAAGGAAATCGTGCGAATGAGTAAACGGACAGGGGAAATGGTCTCGCTTGGTGAATTGATTGAAGACATTGGCGTTGATGCGGCCAGGTTCTTTTTTAATTTGCGGCAGGCAGATAGTCATTTTGACTTTGATTTGGAGCTTGCACTGACACAGACAAATGAAAATCCTGTCTATTATGTACAATATGCACATGCTAGAATTTGTAGCATTTTGCGCCTGCTTCGCGAAGAGGATCAAGTGACTTTGCCGGCATATGATAAAATCGATATGACACTTTTGAAAGAAGAAGCGGAAAAAGAGCTAATTGAGAAACTTGCATATTTCCCGGAAGAAATTGTGACGGCTGCACAAACTACTGATCCAACCCGGCTGACGCATTACGCGATGGATTTAGCTGCTTTGTTTCATAGTTTTTATAATTTGCTAATGTGTTAATTTACATTTCCGTCCTCAA
>CALLNG010000262.1 GCA_938005345.1 uncultured Clostridia bacterium | reverse complement strand
TTCGATCAACCGCTTGGCGCAGCCGTTCTAGCTGTGCGCGGCGGAACGCAATGCTGCGCGTTTGCCCGCTTTCAAAAAAGCGCCGCTGGCGCCGCACTATTTCTTGCATGTGATTTCCTCCTATCTCGTAGCCCTTTCCTATGTATCATCGTCCAACAGGCCGTGCCATAAACCTATTTTTACCAGTTTTATTGTATCATGATTTCCCGGTTTCTGCAAGCATTTCCTCCTGCCCTGCCATTCGCTGCCAATGGTGTGACAATTTCGTTACAATGTTCTTACGCTTTTGTGTCGAATACCGCCCAGTTCTTGCGTTTTGTCGGATTTTGTCTTATAATAAACGCATGACTGGCAAGAAGGAGGAATGCCCATGCATCGAATCAAAATTCTATGCCTAGTTCTCTGCATCCTGCTGCTTCCGGCGGGTGCCTTGGCAGCGGAGATGCCTACTCAACTACAGCAAACTGTTATCTTTGAAATCAACTCCAATACGGCGATATTCGGCGGGAAACGCCAAACAATGGATGTGCCAGTCCTGCTGCGCAACGACCGCAGCACTGTCCCCATCAAGTTTATTGGCGAATGGTTTGGCGGCGACATACAGTGGGACGGCAAAACCCGCAGCGTCTCGCTTTCTTTTCCAGAAATGGAGGTCCGCGCTTCTATTGATGATCCGCAGCTATGGGTCAACGGCGTTGCTGTGACAGTAGAGCCCGCCCCGTTTATCTATCAGGACCGCACATATTTTTCGGTTCGCACGGTGGCAGACCTGCTTGGGATTCAAGTCTATTACAGCAGCAACGACATGCCGGTTATTTTAACGGACAAAGAAATCCCGCCTGAACAGCTTCCTGCTGCTTTGCAGGCAGCGCAGGACGCCCTGCATCCGGACAGCCTTTTGTCCTGGCCCTTGGAAGGATATTATCAGCTATCCGCCGTTTTTCAATGCGGCAATCCCGACTGTTATTCCCATAACGGCGGGAAAAATGGGCATGGCGCATTAGATATTCCCGCGCCTGCCGGAACGCCGGTAAACGCATCAGCAGACGGCGTTGTGACATTTGCCGGATTCGGTGACAGCACCAATGGATACACAGGATATGGCAATATTGTCGTAATTGATCATGGCAATGGTATTGCAACCCACTATGCGCATCTACAAGAAATAACGGTTCAGGCGGGAGATCTCGTTTCCCGCGGCAGCACGGTTGGCACAGTGGGCAGTACAGGCTATGTAACAGGAAACCACTTAGACTTCGCTGTCTGGAAGGACGGTAAAAAAGTAGACCCCCTCCCCTATCTCGATATTCCGACGCAGGTTTCTTGCTACGAGGAATGTGACCAGTTGGTTCTAGACGCGGCAAAAAAGCAACCTTAGAGAACAAGGAATAGAAACACAAAAGCCAGGCTATATAGCCTGGCTTTTCCTATGCCCCAATCCATGTCAGCAGCGACGCAATCCAATCCCACAACGCTGCCCAAAGTGTCCATAACTGCCCTGCCCCGTAATTCTGCGGCTGCAGCGCCGGAAGCGTAAACGTGTCGTCGCCTTCCCAAAACACCCGCACCGGCGTATGGCTGCGCGCCATTGCCTCTTCCCCGAGTAAAAAATACGTATGACGCAACACATCCCATTCTCCGTCCGGTACAACAGGGTCATCCCACGTCACGTCTACACCATACCAGCTTCCCTCCAGCTGCACCGCATTCCACATGTGCGGCTGCCTTTCTCCATCCGCGTTTACCTCCCCTGAAATAGAGATACAGGGAATGCCAAGGCAGTCCAAGATAAGTTGAAACGCGCCCGCGTATCCGTCGCACACCGCGCTGCGCTCCACTAAAGCGGCATAAGCGGAGTGCGCCCCGCTTCCCTGCCCCTGGTCATAGTGCGTTTGCCGCACCAGCAGGTCATGCGCAGTACGGATTTTATCATAGGGTTGCGGTTGCTGCGCTGCCTCATCCGCAATCCGCTGCGCCGCTTCTTTGGTCTGCGCAACTTTTTGTTCCACCTGCTGTGCGTCAAATCCCGGCGCAAAATAGGTTCCCTGTTCTCCCGGCGCAATCCACACCCGGTAGCGCAGAACCGTTTCTCCCTGCACAATACGTGACGTATGCATACGGAGTTGAGAAAAATCCAGCCAAAACAGCGTCGGGTCATCATATTCCAGCGCCCGGCAGGCTGCGGTCAGCTCTTGAATCAAATACTCTGTGTCTGCCAAGCTGCCATTATCGGCAAAATAATCGGTCAACTCAATTTCACCGGGCTGCAAGCGCATTTGCTCCAACTGATCCCGTAATGCATCATAAAATTGCGCTGCCATTTCACTAAGTTGCGTCCGGTAATACTGCTGCGGCTGTGCCTGCACACCAAGCGGCAACAACAAACTAACCAACAACATTATAGTTGCTATGCGTTTTCGCACCATACCCGCCTCCTTTTGTCTCAACCCAGTATCCCTGCATTTCCTGCGTTTTCTCTATCATACCATATCTTAAGCATCCTGTCATGCCTTTATTCCAAAAAACACCCTCTCCTTTCTATCTTTCGTATACCGCCATTCGTCTCACCAAAATAAAACCATTTTTTCCTTTTTTGAAACTAGGTGCGTTCCATACTGGGTATTGATTGACTTAATTATATTTTTATTGTATAATTTTATATGATTCGACATTTTATTCTATATTATGACAACGATTTAGGAGGAGAAACCATGTCTTATGAAACTGCAACACAGCCATCCCACCGCAACAAGCTTCCATGGAGCGCCAAACGGAAAATAGCGTTAGGCGTGGCCATTTTTCTTTTGCTGTACCTCGCTGCCAGTACTATCATGAGCCTGGCATGGTTTACGAACGGCGGTTCATACGATGGCCCGCGCTATGGCCTCATCGTCCTGGATCCCTCTATTGCCACGATAGAGGAAGACGCATCCTATCCACCGGAGAGCGGATGCATCGGCGGCCGTTATGACGGAGACTGCTGGGGCGCCTATGACCGCAGCAAATACCAGGTGGGTGACCGGGTCGCGACGTTCTGCTTACTGAACCCCTTTAGCCGTTTTAGTGATGACATTATATGGCGGCTGGATATTAAACTGTAGTCCGCCTTCTCACAAAGAGTCTGCCCTTTGTATCTGTAAACGGTCATTTACGATCGAAAGGCCCTATGCCATACGGTATAGGGCCTTCATTTTATAGGGCGGCAACAACCGCCTTCTCTCTGTTTGCGCTGCGGTTCCTACCAGTACAAAGACCGGTCAATCGGCATAGGCATACTGCCCCAGGAACAATATCTCGCCGCTGGCATTGTCGCGGATAAAATAAGTAAACGGCCGGTCCGCTTTGAACTCAATTGGCGGATTAATCGGTGCAGCGCTGCCGCCCATTCCGATTCCAGTCACTGCCGCTGCTTCCGTTCCATTTTCATCTACATCAATATAGGTTTTATGCAGTGTGGTGTCAATAAACAGCAATTTCCCTCCTAGCATTGGGCTAAAGTCCGCTTCATTCGAATTAAACGCTATCTGCATACCCAGCTGCTGCATCATCTCATTCAGCGAAGTTTCAAATTCCACGCGGAATTTGGGCAGCGACAGCTGAACAAAGCTACTTTGCATGTTGTCCGCCGCTTCTTCCAGATAGCTGCCCGGCCGGTCAGTCAGCGCGATATACATGCTGATATCCCCGCCGCGATAAGGTAGGCTAACCATCTGCACATGTTCGTCCGCATAATACTCCATATACCCGGTATCGTGCATAAAATCTATTTGTGTTACTGTTCCGTCCCGGTCTGTAAAGGGTTCCGGCGAAGTAGCACCTTCACTGAATTGGTTTGCCCAGGTTCCCTTGAAGTACACCGCATTGACCAGCATAGCATAAAAATCGCTGTTTTCTGTAATACTGTCAATTTTATTATGGGTTTTTTCCTTGACCCAGTCGTTGATGGTCCCCACCGCATTTTCATTCGTCACATCCGCGATTTCTCCCTGGTAAAATTCTTCTATCGTCTTTTGATACTCCTGCGCAAATTTCAACCCAGGTAATTTATCCGTATTGCGCCATATGGAATTTGCCACCTGTAATTGCAGCTCTTCCTTTGCGTTATAGGATTCTATGAGTTGCGCTGCCTTTTGGTTAAACGCATCCAAATTGCTGATTTCCAGCACATCCAGCATTTCCTGCTGCGTCTGCCCTGCCGCGCCGTTTGCTGCCATCGCAAACGCCATTTGAATACTCAGCGGCGAAAACATGTAATTTTCATCCGCCGGCATTAGTTCATTTAGCTTCCAGGCAAATCCCGTATTCTCCGGCAAATCCTCCGCAATCATCACGCTATCCCACTGTTCTTCTGTGAACACACCCTTTTCAATCAGCACGTCTTTTACCACTGGGCCATCCGCTGTCTTTGCTAGCAGTGCACCACAGCAAATGCCTGCCATGTCGCTGCGGTTCAGCTCATAGTCCGCCGTTTTTACCGCTGCTTTGGTGTATGTGTTGAGCAACATCCCAGCGCCCACACCCAGTTCATACGCAGTGTCCGGTTCCGCCGCATAGCCAAACGCGCGCAGCAGCATGGTACAAAATTCAGCGCCCGTCACCATCCGCTCCGGTTCAAACAAATTGCCTCCCACACCTTTGACATACCCTTGCTGGCTGGCATAGGCAATGACATCCTCTGCCCAATGCCCGCTTACATCCTCAAACGGATTGTCTGCCTGCGCTACGGATTCACCTAGTAGGCGTACCAACATGGTGACTGCCTGCGCACGCGTCATCTTGCTTTGCAGGTCCAGTCCGTTTTCCGTTCCCTCCATCAGCCCCAGCGCCTGTAATTGTTCTGCTTGCTGCTGTTGGTACGGAACCGCCAAATCTCCGATTTGATAGGCCTCCTCCTGCTGCGCCGCTGCGCCTAGTACATTTGCGCACACCAGAGACAGTGTCAGGATCCATCCCAGTACTTTTTTCATGGTTTCTCTCCCCTTTCTTTCCAGTGTTTTCCCTATCAGGTTAGACGAATCCGGCGGCTTTGAGGTTCCAGATTCACAAAAAATATTGCATTTGCTCTTGAACAAACGTACGTTTTTCGCTATAATGGAACACAAGGATGCACAAGGAAGAAGGGCCAAACATGGAACAAATCAGCGGAATGGTGGCGGACGTCATTTTTGAAAATCCGGAAAACGGTTATATGGTCTGCGAATTTACCACCGATGAACAAGACGACATCATCGCCGTTGGCTGCCTGCCGTTTGTCGCGCCAGGTAACCGGTTGCTGCTGACCGGAAGCTGGGTTATGCACATGGAATACGGCGAACAATTCAAAGTGGAACAGTTTGAAAAAACGCTGCCCGAGACCGTGGAGGATATTTTGCTATTTCTATCTTCCGGAGCAAAAGGTTGAGCTGGGAGAAATTTATAAAATAGAAATTGGAAATTCTAAAACCAGTGAAGCAAATCTTGGACTGAAAAAAACGTATACGGGAAATAATCAGTTGTTTCATCCGGTA
>CALLNG010000261.1 GCA_938005345.1 uncultured Clostridia bacterium | reverse complement strand
TGGTAGGGGACGAAGCGGGCTATTAAACAGTTAACCGGCTGAAAAAGAACAAAAGGTCCGGAGTGAATAAAATTTACATACTAATTCAAACAAAGAATCACTTATGCCTATGCTGAACCAGGAAACTATAGCGTAACAATTTTCAAACTGATATGTCAAAAACGAAAAAAGCAGGACAGAATCTATAAATTCTGGCCTGCTTTTTCGTTTTCCGTTTTCTGTAACTTGACGAATGATTTTGAGGTTGCTATAATAGAACCATATGGGGAAACTAGGCGAAAGGTGGGGAGATACAGATGCTGAAAAGAAAACAGTGGAAAAATACGGTGCTGCGCACGTGGCTGATTTCTTACATTTGCATTTTACTCATCCCGATCTTTTTTAATTTTGTCATCTACCAGCGCACCATTTCTCTCATTCGGGAAGAAATTAATATCGCAAACAGTGCGTTGCTCAGTGAGATACGCCGTGGAATGGACAATATTTTGCGGACCATGGAGATGATTGGAACCGATATTATGGTCAATGGCGAGGTGCAGTCGCTGGCGGAAAAATCTATGCCCTTTACCGACCTGGATTATTACCAGGCCTATCAACTGCGCGCATCATTTGGGCAAATGAGCTTTTCAAAAAATGATATAGCGAATTTTTATGTCTATTTCAAGCGGTCAGATTATGTGGTTTCCACGGATATGAATACAGACGGCCAGCGGTTTTATGCAGCGCTGCATGAAAGCGATTCCATGAGCTATGAGGAATGGAGCACTATTTTAGATCAGGATTTTCGTGGCCAATATGTGCCCATGCCAGTCAAACGGCAGAAAAACAACGTACAGGAAACAGTGGCCTACATCAATACAATCCTACAGGGAACGGAAGAAGAAGCGGTCATTGTCATTTTGGTGGACACCTCCACACTGGAAGAGCAACTGCGCATGATTGAGGGAGTAAGCCAGGGGGATTTTTATATTGTAGATAATCTTGACCGGACCATCTATTCAAATGATGAGCAGCGGGAGAAATTTACATTTTCTTATAAGGATTTCACAGAAATGCAGGGTGTGTCTTATACTGAGCTGGAGAAAAAACCGGTTGTGGTAGAATACGAGACGTCAGAATATGCCAACTGGAAATATATCTATGTCACGCCGGAAAATATCTTTCTGCAGAAAGTGCAGTACATCAAACAGTTCATTGTCATTGACCTGCTGCTGTGCCTAGCGTTGGGCGGAGTTATTATTTTCTTATTTGCCAGAAAAAATTATATGCCGCTGGAATTGCTGATGCAGAAATTCAAAGCGGAATATGGATATGAAAAAGAAAGTGGGGAAAATGAGTATCAATTTATCGAAAAAATGGCGGCGGTGACAAAAAAAGAGCGCCTTGCCATCACGGACCAGCTAAAGGCACAAAACAATGTCATCCGGCAGTCCATATTGCGGGATTTGTTGCATGGAAAAATTGATACGACAGTGCAGCCGGCGGAACAGTGGGCGCTGGACTACCAGATTTCTTTTGTATCCGACCAGTTTGCTGTAATGATATTTTACATAGAAGATGTAGAAGAACTTTTTCCGGAGGAACGCGATATGGCGCCGGCGCAGCGGTATCAGCTCATGCAGTTCATTGTGACCAACATAGCGGAAGAAGTCATGCAAGAGGTGGGAAACGGCGTGGTGTGCGAGGTGGATCACGTCATGGCGGGAATTGTATCGCTGCGCGGCAATCGGAAAATTTCGCTGCGGGAGGTAGCAGAAAAAATCCAGGATAGCATTTTAGAATATTTTCAGATGGAAATGACGGTTGCAATTAGCGGGATCCATAGTGGGCTGGATCAGATACATATCGGGTTTGAAGAGGCGGTTCAGGCGTTGCAGTACCGTATGCTGCTGGGCAGCCAGGAAGTGATCTTATATCAGGACACCAAGGCGTCGTGCGGCGGACAGTATGAATATCCACTGGAGACAGAACAAGCCTTGGTAACACAAATTAAGGCGGGCAATTATAAGGCGGTGGACAGGGCAATAGACCAGATCTATCAGAAAAACTTTCAAAGTGGGCACCTGTCTGTAGATATGGCAAAATGCTTGTTGTTTGACCTTGTGAGCACTGTCATGAAAACCATTCCGCAAACGGGTGAAATGTCATATATCAGCCGGGTGGCGGAACTGTCTGCGGAAATAGGCCGGGAACCAGCACACCGGGTGGTGCAGCACTTAAAACAGGTGCTTGCCCAGCTTTGTGAAGCGGTAAATAACAAGGTACAGCCGCGGGAAAAGGATTTACAGGAAAAGGCGAAGGCGTATATTGCGGAGCACTATACCGATGAGGAATTGGGAGTTGCGTCCATTGCACAGCTGTTTGGCATGACGCCGTCTTATGTATCTAAGCTGTTTCGGGATGCAGCGGGCGTGTCTTTGCCGGATTATATCCTGCGGGTACGTATGGAACAAGCAAAAAGGTTGATTGAAGAGGACCGGATGCAGCGGCAGACCTTCCAGGAGATCGCGCAGCAGGTGGGATTTTCCAATGTACGCACGTTCAGCCGCCAATTCAAAAAATATACAGGAGTCACGCCGGGAACCTACCGGGAGGTTGTGACCACGGGAAAGACAGAATAGCATACAGCAGCAGGCGGGGCCACAAAGGGCTCCGCCTTTTCTGTATAAAAGATATGAGAGGAACGGATATGGCGTGTCAAAAAGGAAATGAGAACATGGTTAGGGCTGCTGGAGCTACAGGAAACCCAAAACGGAGCAGGCTCCATATCCTTGGGATAGCCTGATTTTATGCGGGGTTTTGACAAATTGTCCGCCCATTTGAGATATTGACAGTTTACTTGTTTGATAAAAACTTGTATACTAAAATCAGAAATGGGATTTCAAAAAGGAGGGAACCCTATGAAACGAATATTACCATGCCTACTGGCGCTCCTCGTGCTGCTGCCGTCCTTTGGCGCAATGGCCCAGACGGATAGCCGGTTAGAATGGAATGCAACTACTTTTGCAAAGCTGTTTCCCTACGCAAAGCAAGTGCAGGAACGTGCAAAGGACGCGGTTGTGCTGCGTACGGATGTCAACTGCGCGCTGGTGCGGGGTGAGCAAACAGTTGTGGACGAACAAATTAAAGTAACGCCGGAGGAACAAAACGGGACGGTATTCGTGCCGGCTGCGTTTACGGCGGCGAGCCTGGGAGCCGAAGTGTCTGTCCAGGCTGCCGATACGGTAGCGTTTCGTGCAGATGGAAAGGATGTGACGATCACGGCCGGGACTGCTTCTATGCAGGTGGCAGGCGCGGAGCAGCGGCTATCCGCCGTTCCCTATGCAAAGGAAGGATTGCTGCTGGCTCCAGTGACGGAACTGGCGGCGCTGTTTGGCAAAAAAGTGACCGTGACAACAGAGCGGGAAACAGGCGGCCTTATCATCATTAGCGATACGGAACCATTTTTCCAGGAAGGCGAAGAGGATTTGGCATGGGAGCTGATTTGCCAAATGTCTTATGCGCGCCCGTCCGGCAAACAAGTGCTGGCGGATATGGAAGCGCACCAAAACGGCGCGCATCCACGGATTATGGCAACGGCAGCAGATTTTGCCCGCATCCGCAGGGACGTGAAAACGGATCCGCTTATGAAACAGTGGTTTGAAGACACCAAAGCAACTGCGGATGAACTTATTGCCAAAGACCTTGGTGAACCGCCGCTTGTTACTCCGTCTTCACAGATCGTGGGTACACAAGCTGTATTCAATGTGCTGATGGGTGAGCGCTATAAGGTTGCAACCAAAGAGACGAAAGATATTTTGCGCGGTAAATACGGAGCAACGGTAAAACCTTTTAATGAAGAAGTAAAGAAAAAAGTCTTGGGAGATGATCCGGATACCATTACCTGCAGACCTGCAGATCTGATTCCGGATGAATTAGATACCCTGCGTAAGGAATGTGAACAGTGGATCCAGCAGCATGAAGATGTACTGACATATGCGTTGTTCCCGCAGGTTGCAGTGGATTTCTTTAAATACCGGGAAGCACAGCAGACGAAGATAGATCCGGATAAGGCTGATAAAGAAACAGGCAGCTATCCGGTGTAGTGAGAGGTATTAATGATTAAAAATGTGATATTTGACGTGGGTCGTGTATTGGCGGCCTACGATTATCAGAGCTATCTGAATCGTAAAAATTATAGTGAGGAAGAACAGAAGATCATTAAAA
>CALLNG010000260.1 GCA_938005345.1 uncultured Clostridia bacterium | reverse complement strand
TCTTCCCGATTGCCTTTTGGGCATCCAAACATGGCAGAAACTCGCAATCGCCACGCTTGACAGAAAATTCGATTCCATGCTTGGAATATCTCTGGAGCATCGCGGCCGTCAGAACGTGATCTGGGTAATAATATTTAGGCAGCTCGCGAACGGACAGTTTTTTCAGCGCATTCACTGCCTCGTTTATGAGGTCCGTTAGATGCGGAGCGGTCTGGGCAACTATATCTCCATCCATATTGCTCACAAATGATGTTCTCACCATTGCGCCATTCTCGTACACAATCTGTGCGTCGCAGATGATATGATTAACCCGCATCACTATAGATCGACCTGAAAACGCAGTAAGGCTCGGTGCAAACAAAAAGAATGATATCCCCCTGGCCAAATAGAACCCGCATATCTTAGATAAGATGGAGAACGGAGGATTATCCAGTACCACGCACCCTTCGGGATATGTATAACTTTCGTAGTCTCCTCCAGGCCAAAACGGTCGAACAATACAGGAAGGGTCGATATTGTATCTTGAGCAGACCCAGTCCCTGATAGTGTCATAGACAAGCGGAGGCGTTATACAATCGTCTGTTGTCTTTTTCGGTTTGAATTTTTCAACGAATTCTTCGTATGTTTCCCTTCTGCCCATTTTCACCATCCCGAATAATCTTCACGAAAAGAGGACGCCCCACATGGGACGCCCTCTGTATCATGTCTTTCTATCATTGTACCAATCCGGAATAATCCCGCCATACATTGATCGAATCACCTTTCGTTTAGCCTTCAGCTTACGAACCGCTTTGACCAATCTTGAAATGTTTTGGTTTATCATGTCATCACCAATCCGGATCATTTCCCATGATGGTCCAAGGTTGATCAGTATCAAATTATCTCTGACTATTTCCTTCTTTTTAGTTGATTCGTTGTGATATATCTTACCATCGATTTCTAGCAAAATTTTCTCGTCAGGTAGAACAAAGTCTACTCGGTATCTGCCAAACTGCACTTGGTGCCTGGCCTTGATATTTTTCTGAACCAGCTCAATAGCAACCATGATTTCTTCGGTACTTTGGAACCAACCGCTTGTATGCAGCTTTTTATGTATTTTCTCGCACGCAGTGGAATACGAATCCCAGTGCGAACACATAGATTGCATACGTTTGACAGCGTTAGCATACTTCTTTTCCTTAGTGTCCCAGTCCTCCAGCACCTTGCCTTTCTTATCTGCAAGACGCTCTTTCAACTTGCATGTATCGCAAGTGTACTTTATTCCTCTACGATACATCCATGTCGGGACCTCATTGGTTTTGCAAATGTGGCAAATTGGGTAGTACCAATTTAAACCGTTCGGATCATCCGCATGTCTGATTCCGTCCTCGACAGCTTCAATAAACGACACATCAATCCTCCACTTGCTGGGCTATGCCCAGTTTCTATTATAAATCGAATTTTTTTCCCCGTGTCACACACTTATATCAGTTTTAGGTTTTTTGCAGTCCAAAACAGGAATCTCCGCCTCCATTTTGACCAGGTATTCGGGTGAGCAGGAACATCCATCGGCCAACCACCTGACTGAATATTTTTCAAAACTCCCTGACGATATTCCGGTGGAACACGAATCAAGGCCATCTCAATAGATCGTATATCCTGCCATAGCCTGTCCATTCGCTCGATTTTGTGTTCGACTGGATCCCCTGGGGATGAAGAGCGAGGCTGCCCGTCTCCGGATGTCGTCTCGTGGACGATCTCTTTGTATTCCGTCACCATACGGTCATAATCTCTTACCATGACCAACACTCGTCTGTACAGTGTCGTCGGTAAGTAATATGGGTTGTTTTTGTGTCGCCGATAGTCCCGCATCTTGCCCCTCCTCCGCCCGTTTGCTCCGCTCACGATTATGTACCCGCTC
Source organism: uncultured Clostridia bacterium (assembly GCA_938005345.1). Taxonomy (GTDB): domain Bacteria; phylum Bacillota; class Clostridia; order RUG12999; family RUG12999; genus JAAWTG01. Next base: position 2,305 of record CALLNG010000260.1, on the reverse strand, counting down.
ACATATCGCCTGATTGATTCCATGCTCTCCGCTGACCAGCAGCCTCCGATCGGGGGCCATGCACGGGAACACACACGGCCGCCCGGTCATCACCCATTTGCACTTTTGCAACAGGCAATACTCTTTATTCACGCCTAGCACACCACCCAACCATAAAGGCCATTCCGATAGAGGCGAGCCAGACCGACAGGATTGGTGCGGATATTATCATGGTGTGGCCTCCTTTATAATATCCTGTAGCAAAACATGTTTTCCAGGACGAATGGACGGCAGAACATGAACGTTGGGTTTTAAAATCTCTTGAACAGCATGATTGTTGTCACAGATGATTAGTCCTCCTTGTATATCTCTATAAACCGCCTCAGATTGTGGATACCACCGCAAAATTGTCATCGCGTCTTCAATATCCGCCGCGGAGAATCGGGGCACCTTCTCCACTGATTCTGGATGTTCGATAGCCCAGGCGACAGAATTTCCGATGTTCTTCCGGTTCCTATCCTTCCCAGAAGTTCGTTCCACGAGCCCTTCGGCATTGATGTATAGCGGATTTGTGGTACCTTTCGGATAATGGATGCGGAACCATTCTCCAACCTCGACATCCAATATATCGCATATACGGGGCTTCCCATCTTTTCTTGTTATGTTTTCTTTTATGGCGCTGGCAATTTCGTTCAAATCCATAATTTTAATACAATTTGGATTATTTTTTTCATCGCTCATTTCTCTGCCTCCTTTGGCGGTTCCGGCAGCGGCATCCAGTGGGTGACATCCCAGTCAACGGCCTCCCGCTCTATGTACTCAGCCATTGTCTGTCCTCTCACTTTCCAAGCATATATCGCAGAAGTCTTTTGCCGGACAGACCGCGCATTTGTCCATGTTCCTAAATTCATGATCACAAGCAAAACCGCAATCTTTGACGAGCGCAATCCGGTCGTCGGCGTTATCCCAATCAAGCTCACGTTTTCCAGGCTTGTAGTATTTATCCGCGTCTTTAATTCTGCGGACTTCGATGTTTACAAAATCTACGTAGTCGCAAGCGTCGGTTAACTGTGCCAAAGCACGTGCTTTACCTCTAGTTTCAGCAAACACAACCGCAGCATAGGGTTCTCCATTTTCGCGCACAATCCATGCTTTACAATCAGCCATTGTCAACCCTCCTGCTCCACTTTTCGATGGCTATTTTTCTGCTGTAAAAGCTATCGCTCGAAAAATCGCACCCATGGCACCAAATAAATCCGGTGGTGGTGGAGTCAATCTGCTGTTCCTCATCAGGCGTAAAGAACACTTTTGAGCTCCCACAAAACGGGCATGGCTTCAATTCATCATGGGCTCTCTCCTCCGCGAAATACAACAACCATACTCGGGAATGGCGCACTGTTTTTTGATCCCCCAAACTTTAGCCGCCCCCGCAAAAACCGGATCTCGGCCTTGCCGTATATGTAGCCGTGGAACCAGCGCGTATCCGTCCGGGCGGGCAATAACATTACCACGGTAGCCCCGTCCGCCGCGCTTTGTGCCGCCTTGGCTACCCATGCCCCAATCCGCCGCCCGTATGGCGGGTTGCACCAGCAGACACCCTCCCATGGCTGTGCCAGCCCGTCGTCATCGGGACTATAGTACTTGTCACACTTGGCGTTTTCCGGCAAGGCGCATACGTCAAGCTCAAAGCAAAATTCTGTGTCCAACCCGTCAAAAAAATCTTGTGGCGTCTCCCACAAGTCTGTTGTGCTTGTGTACAGCCCCTGGTTAATTCCCATCCTCGACACCTCCTAGCGCCGTTTTATCCGACAATCTCTTTTCCAGCCGCCCCAGCTTTACTTTACGCCATGTATCCACATCCTCGGCGCAGTCGTGCAAAATCACCATCTGATCAAGCATGATCCGGACATCCGCGATCTCCTCGGCTATGCACCCCCGGTTATCCTTACCCCTCAGACTTTTGCACAACTCTTTTTGCAGCTCGGCCATCTCCTCAAAAACCATCACAGTTTGCATCCCGGCTCCCCATTTGGTCAGGGCCGATAGCAATATCTCGTTTTCCCGCGTTTTGTCGATATCCCCCTTGACACACACCTCCAACTGTGCGTCCAGGTTTTCCAGGGCGGACGCGGCTGCCATAAGCAAATCGTCTGTCCCTCCGATTTCTCTTCCGAGATTATCTCCGATGGCATACGATGTGCCGTAATACTTAATCCGGTCAATCAGCTCTTTTATTTCGTTGCTCATTTTGTCCTCTCCTATCGGTTGGCCCGGAAAAACGCCTGTGCAAATCCGGGCGGGGTTATGGCTCTCAGATCGGCCCGCG
>CALLNG010000259.1 GCA_938005345.1 uncultured Clostridia bacterium | reverse complement strand
TCATTTTATTTCCCTGAGTAAATGTTTCGCGGTTGCAAAATTCTTTAATGGGATTGAGTAAATAATCCCCTTCTTTAGAGATAGCACCGCCAATAACAATCATATCTGGCTGAAGTATATTGATAAGATTTGCTATTCCAATGCTGACATTATCAATATAATTTTCTACTACCTTTTTTGCTACAAGATCCCCTTTTTTGGCTGCATCAAATGCTGTTTTTCCACCAACTCTGTCCAACTTTCCGTCCACCATCTGATACATCAAAGAAGTGTTATCCTCCGCCAAACTAATTTTGGTTTGATAAATTAAAGCTGAAACAGAAGCATATGCTTCCCAGCATCCATAGCGTCCACAGGTGCATTGACGCCCGCCCGCATGTGTGACCATATGTCCCACTTCCATTGCAACGCCATTTGTTCCTGTAAACAATTTTCCGTTCATGACGATACCACCACCAACACCCGTACCAAGTGTTATTGCAACAAAGCATTCCATAGGCTTTTCCTGCACATAATACTCTGCAAGTGCCGCAACATTTGCATCATTGCCAAGGTAAACTGGTTTGGATATATATTTCCCAATTTCTTCACATATGTGTACGTTATCAAAATTAATATTTTCTGCGCGCACCAAAACGCCATGTTCTGCATCTACACTTCCTGGACTGCCAACGCCGACGCTTTTAATATCATCAAGCGTAACACCTGCCCCTTTTACCGTTTGGAGCGCCAAATCTGCCATATCTTTCAATATTTCGGCCGCTGGGCGGCGTGCGCCTGTCGGGCAAGCGTCTTTATACAAAATATTTCCATTTTCATCTACTATACCAGCTTTAATATTGGTGCCGCCTAAATCAATTCCTATATACATTCTTCATTCCACTCCTTTATCTTTTTCTATTTTCCATGTATTTCAGTAATCGGTTTAAGTCTCCATTTAAAATTAATTCAGATGGGAAAGCCAATTCCGACAGCATCTGGAGTGCATCTTTCACCGCAGCAACACGCCACGGGGTGTGTGCATCAGAATCCACCGAAATCATTGTTCCATATTTTTTACATAGCTGCGCAATAACTTTGCAATTTTCGTAGCTCCCAGTACGGACTTTAAATGATGCACTATTGATTTCCACAACCTTTCCCTGGTGCGCTGCTTCGCGTATTACCCGTTCATAGTCATATCGGTAGCGTGGATCACCACTATGTCCCATTGCATCAATATATGGGTTTTGAATCACATGAAGCCAGGCATTGGTACATGCATCCTCTGGCAAATGATTTCCGACTAATGGCGGATGAAAACTAGCAACAACCCATTCCAGCCGTTCTTTTTTTACGTCTTTGATATCCGTTTCGCCCTCTCCATTTAATATGTTCGCTTCCATGCCGCGAAATACACGTACTCCTGCAATTTCACGTGGCAGTGTTGTCATATTGTCAAAATGCCAAGGATGCGGTGCATCCGGCATTTGGGGACCATGGTCAGTAATGGCAATTGCCTTATGCCCCCAGTCATGTGCTCTCTTTACAAGATCTTTGACCTCGGAAACTCCGTCCATGTCACTCATTTTCGTATGACAGTGGAGCTCCACTCTCTTTTCTACCGCATTGTCTTTTCTGGCTTCTGTAAAATCAGAAATTTTCTTAATTCCAAACACAGAAGAAATGACAAGTTCGCCGTCAAATTTATCAATATTGGTCACGCCTTTAATTTTCAGGAATGCACCCATTTTAATTTCAGCCAGTACATCTGCAAGTTGATCATTACGCACGAACATCTTGACCATGATCGTATCAGTAAAGTCTGTCACTGCATACATGACAATGGTCTTTTCATTGCGGATTTCTCTTGTATCAAAGCTAATGACTTTTCCTCGAAATGTAATTTCTCCCATCTCACCAATCACGGTTGACAGTTCAATCGGCTCATCGTCAAATGGACGTCCGTAAATCAAACCTGACTCATCAAGATCCATCTTCGCAGATTTCACAAACACCTTCTTATCACGAAATCCACCCTTTTGGAATCCACTACCTTTTGAAAATCCACCTTTTGCAGGACTGCCAGAATTTTTTCCGTCTCCGGAATTTTTTCCACCTTGTCCGCTTCCAGATGTTTCTTTTTCCCCAGACTTTGCTTCTTT
>CALLNG010000258.1 GCA_938005345.1 uncultured Clostridia bacterium | reverse complement strand
GGCAAAGGCTGTAGCGACAACTCATTACAGTGAATTGAAATTATATGCGATTTCGACCGACCGCGTGGAAAATGCATCGTGCGAATTTGATGTAGCAACACTGCAGCCTACCTACCGGTTGCTCATTGGTATTCCGGGGAAAAGCAATGCATTTGCCATCTCCAAACGTCTAGGCTTGCGGGAGGATATCATTTCCTTAGCTGTACAGCGGCTTAGCAGCGAAAATGTCCGTTTTGAAGATGTTGTGGGAGAACTGGAACTCAAACGCGTCAAAGCAGAGGAACAGCTTTATGAGGCGCAGAAGATGATGGAAGAGGCAAAACGGGAACTAGCACAGGCGCGCAGTCAAAAAGACACTGTCCAGGCAAAACGGGAAAAGCTGATGGAGAAGGCACAGACAGAAGCCAAAGAACTTATCGCGAGAACCAAACAAGAAATGAAACAAATTTTGAAGGAGGCCCATCAGCTTTCATCGCAGGTACAGGAGAAAGAGGCGCTTCGCAAATTAGAGCAGCTTCGACAAAATGTACGGGAAAAGGAAGCAGGCATCACGGGCGGCAGTAAAGCAAAAAAGGCCCCGCGCACAACATTGCGTCCAGGCGATGTAACCCTAGGCATGCCGGTCAAAGTGTTATCCTTGCAAGAGGAAGGTGAAATCTTGACACTGCCAAATGCCAAGGGAATGGTGAAGGTTCAGGTGGGTATTATGAAAGTGGATGCAAAATTGTCTGATTTAGAAGCGGTGCGCCGTCGGCCGGAAAAAGCGGCTGGCCGGAAAGTGTCTGCCAGCCGCACTACTGGGAAAACAATGCGGGTCGGTGCAGAACTGGATGTGCGCGGGCAAACTGTAGATGAAGCGGTGATCCAATTAGATAAGTTTATTGATGATGCTGTGCTGGCGTCGCTGCATACCTTGTCTGTGATTCACGGCAAGGGAACGGGCGCGCTGCGGGCGGGAATACATGAATATCTGCGTCGAAATAAATTTGTCAAAAGCTATCGGCTAGGAAATTACGGGGAAGGAGACAGCGGCGTCACCATTATAGAATTAAAGTGAGGAGCAGAAAACAATGGATATGATAAAACAATTAGCAGATGAGTTGGAAATTCGGGAGCAGCAGGTGCAAGCTACAGTAGAATTGATTGATGGTGGAAATACTATCCCCTTTATTGCCCGTTACCGGAAAGAAGTGACGGGGAGTTTAGATGATACCGTGCTGCGTAAGCTACACGACCGGTTAGAATACCTGCGGAGTTTAGAGCAACGGCGTGAGGATGTTATCCGTCTGATTGGAGAACAGGGAAAAATGACGCAGGATCTGCAAGAAAAAATAGAAAAAGCTAAAACGCTGCAAGAGATTGAAGATATTTACCGTCCGTACAAGCCCAAACGCCGTACACGTGCAATGATGGCAAAAGAAAAAGGGCTGGAACCATTAGCAGATTGGCTGCTGGCGCAACGTCTTGGTGAGGACCCGGAAGCGGCTGCGGCTACCTACATATCACAGGAAAACGGTGTGGAAACAGCGCAACAAGCGCTGCAGGGAGCGATGGATATCATTGCGGAGCAAGTGTCGGACAATGCAAAATACCGCAAGTTTATCCGCAGTAAGACTTTGCAAACAGGAATTCTCGTTGTGCGTGCAACCGATCCGGAAAAGGATAGTGTATATACCAACTATTATGAGTTTAGTGAGCCGGTATCTAAAATCGCCAATCATCGGGTTCTTGCGATTAACCGGGGAGAAAAGGAAGAATTACTGCAAGTGAAGTTGGAAGTAGATACAGAACATTTAAAAACGGCCCTATGTAATGATCTGGTCAATGAAACACAATCGCCGTCTGCAAATTATGTGCGCGAAGCGGCTTGTGATGCCTATGACCGTCTGATCGCGCCGTCCATTGAAAATGAGGTGCGCAGTATCCTGACAGATGCCGCAGGAGAACAGGCGATTGCGCTATTTTCTAAAAACTTGAAACAGCTACTGTTGCAGCCGCCGGTGCGCAGACGTGTGGTTATGGGGCTGGATCCAGGGTTTCGCACGGGCTGTAAAATGGCGGTGGTAGATGAGACAGGAAAGGTGATCGGAACGACGGTGATCTATCCGACAGCGCCGACAACGCCGCAGAAGATGAAGGCGGCA
>CALLNG010000257.1 GCA_938005345.1 uncultured Clostridia bacterium | reverse complement strand
ATCCGTCGGTATACATCGAGTAAATCGGGCTGAAATTGCAATAGGTCGCGCTCATTAAGTTAAAACGGTCTGCTTTGGCTTTGGAAAGCGTTTCCTCGTGGGGAAGGATGATACCTTTTTCAAATTCCTCTAATTTCACGAGACACACTAACCCTTTGCAAGATAGCTGTCTCCCATCTGGCGCTGTAAAATCCTGGCCATATATGTATAGACTTTCCTTATCTTCAAATTTCAATACGCCGGATTCAATCCATTCATTCAAAAAATTAGCCGCCCTTGTATATTTGTTATTGTTTTCATCATCTTCCGGCAATTCTTTGCCAAGTTCCAGGCGGATGACATTAAATGGATGCATATGGTAGAAGCGGTCCTGGTCTTCCGGGGAGATAATGTCATAAGGCGGGGTCGTCACACTGGAAAGGTCCCCAACAATATCCGTATTATACCTAAGTCCTGTAAATGGTTGTATGTCAGCCATTCGGTTCACTCCTCTTCTGATTATTGGTCTACTTCTATTCTAATATAAATCATCGGTAGAGTCAATAACATTCAAAGAATTTCTAAGGTACAATTCTGATATACTTGTCTACAACCTTGAGGATAAGCGGACAGGATATCCAAACAAATGTTTGACAAATATGAGCGTGTATGGTACAATAACAGTATGAGTATAAGCGGAGGTGCTGTAGCATGGCGAGAACCAATCCGGAAATGAAAGAAAAGATTGTTGAATTTATTGCGGATCATACAAAACGGCGGGGATATCCGCCTTCCGTGCGAGAAATTGGAGAGGCGGTTGGGCTGCGTTCACCGTCTACAGTACATGGATATTTAGCACGGCTGGAAAAGGAAGGACGGATTGAGCGGGATGCCTCCAAGACGCGGGGAATCCGTGTCGCACAGGAACAGTCTGAATCCAGTGTTGTTTTGCCACAGGTTTCAGCAGACCTTTTAGGTGAGGAAGTCATGGAAGTTCCTGTATTGGGACAGGTTGCGGCAGGGCAGCCAATTCTAGCGGAAGAAAATATAGAAGAAATTATGTATATGCCAATGGCGTTTTCTAAAGCAGGTGAAATTTTCATGCTCCGGGTAAAGGGCGAGAGCATGATAAACATCGGCATTATGGACGGAGATTATGTTATTGTGGCAAAAACAAATGTGGCCCGTGATGGGGATATTGTGGTTGCATTGCTAGAGGATGAGGCGACGGTAAAACGCTTTTTCCGGGAAGCGGGGCGGTTTCGCCTACAGCCGGAAAATGATACGATGGAACCAATTTATGCGGATAATGTTGCTGTGCTAGGGAAAGTGGTCGGTGTGTTTCGTATGATGCTGTAGGGAGAAATGGGTGCAGCCAAAGGATAGTTTCGATAAGTGGAATGTACGTTTTTTATTGTTAAGGGAACAAAAATATACAAAAAGAGGCCAAATTTTTACAAGCATAATGGCCTCTTTTTGTATAAAATGTTTTTTTACAGCTATGGTTACCTATAGACAAACACAGTATAGATCATTATTGAAGAAAAGAAGGAGGCTGCACCTGCGTATCCTGAAACCCAGTATTGGGAGAAGGGCTGGACAAGCTAAAATACATTTTTGCAGCTTTTGTTGTTCCAAAATCCTGGTTGGAGCCGGTATCCTGAACACGGTTAAATGCTTCCCGGAACATTGCATTGTGTGCTTCTTCCCGGTTCAGTAAAAAGTCAATCGTTTCTTTCACCTTTTTGTCATTGATTTGCCGATATAAATATTCATATACAACTTTTGCCCGTTGTTCAGATGCAATGTTGGATAATAGGTCCGCGCATAAATCACCTGTCACTGTAACGTAATCGCCTGTCCATGAATAGCCAGAGGCATTGATAAGGCCAGGATTTAGACCGAGCAGAACATGAGACTGAATTTCTCCAGTAGGAACGGTTGCGGCATCAACATCATGGCCGTTGAGCATATTAATGGTCTGTGCAACCATTTCCATATGTCCGAGTTCTTCCGCTGCGATATCTAAAATCGAAGAATCGGAGGAAATCAAAAGTCTGGAAGCCATCGTCAGCCGGTATTCATTCAGATAGTCGATAAAGGAGGTTCCCATCGTATTTTTAAAATATTTCATAAAATGTGACTGGCTTAAATTAACTTCTTTTGCCACATCTTCGATCGTAATTTTTTCCATGTAATTATTTTCCACAAATTTTAAGATCAATTTCATTTTTTCCAGAGACTTGTAATCTTTTTTCTGGGCATTTCTGGAACTGCACTTATTGAAGAGAATATAAAACAGCATGAAAAGCTGGCTTTTGATGAAAAGCTGGTAAGCTGGCGGATTAGTTTTGCTGATCTCATCATTTGCATCGACGCAGGCAGAAATCTCTCCATAATAGGGATCACCGGGCTGATAGAGCACCGGAACCGTGAGTGTTCCGTCCATCAGTGGGGAAAAATAGTCGGTGCTGCAGGTGTCGGTCTGCTTGGATAAAAGAATCTGCGGATGAAAAATAATGTTTTCATATTCCATGCTTTCATTTTCATATTGTTCGATCGAGTGTAACTGTCCCGGGATGATGAGTGCAAGCGTTCCGGCACTGACCTGGTATTGTGTGAAGTCCACGGTGATAATGCCGTGTCCCTTCTTTATATAGATAATCTCCATTTCGTCATGCCAGTGGATCGGTACATAAGAAAAATCCAGTGGGATAGAACACAGATAAGTGATATATGGAAATAAAGGGTTT